>NZ_JASLFG010000030.1:0-112575 GCF_030150775.1 Aquitalea sp. | reverse complement strand
GGTGTGGAAGCGCTGTGAGGCGTGAAGCTAACCGATACTAATGGCTCGTGAGGCTTGATCCTATCATTTGAAAGACTTTAACGTGCGAATCTCATGCGTGCGAATCTTCGATTCGCTCAGCGGAGCATTCGCTCAGTATCTGCAGCTGGCATCGCTAAGTGATGCCGGATGCAGGGCGCATTCGATACGAATACCCAAACGGCTTCTTGAGTTTGTACCAGTTTATGTCTGGCGGCCATAGCGAGGTGGTCCCACGCCTTCCCATCCCGAACAGGACCGTGAAACGCCTTAGCGCCGATGATAGTGTGGCATTCGCCATGTGAAAGTAGGACACCGCCAGACTCCCCTTACAGAAGCCCAGCTCATTAGAGCTGGGCTTTGTGCGTTTCAGGCCGCTGCACACGCTGTGTGGCTCTCTATTGCTCAGTGGTAGAGCCTGAGCGTTGGGATGCTGCACCGGCAAAGGCGGTGGTACCTGAGACTGACCGTACGAATGCCAATGGCTTGTAAAATATGTGGGAGCCAGTTTTTACGTGTGGTTAGCCATATCAGGCAAAAACACACAAAATTATCGTGAAACTACAGGTAATTCGATTATTTGTTTAATTGAGCGCGAGTTTTATCAAGAATATTAGTGGTAATGCTTGCCTCGATCCTCGGCAAACTGCTATACCAAAAATGTAAATATCCACGCTTATACCGGCCCCGCCATCTTAGTGTGAATTGCCGAGGGAAACCGTCATGCAGCAGCCCATGAAACTGCTCATCCTGGAAGATCAGGTCATTTTGCGCAAACTCATTTCGCGCCAGACCGGTTTTTTCAGTCGTCAGGCCACGCAGATCGATGAGTTCAGCGATCCGGCCGAAGCGCTGCGCAGTGCAGCAGAAACCAGCTACGATCTGATCATTACCGATATCGGCATGCCGGGCATGAGTGGTATCGACTTCATTAAAAATCTCAGTGCCATTGGCTGCCGTGCTTCCTTGCTGATTATTTCTGGTTATGACAGCCGGACGCTGCATACCATTGCCGACATGGCGCATGGGCAGGGTATTGCCAGTGTGCATTTCCTGTGCAAGCCCTACAGCATCGATCAGTTCCTGCAACGATTGAATGCTGTCTTTTCCGATATGGAGCAGCGTGGTGCCGCCCTGGCAGTAGACCCGCTGCAGCTGTGGCAGGACTGTTCTGCCGGGCCGCTGTCACTTGAGTTCAAGCCGGTGCTGGGCTTGGCGCAGCGCCAGGTGCGCGGAATGCAGGTGGCGGGTATCCAGTTGCCGCATGGATTCTTGACACTGGATGCTGTCTTGTACCGCAAGCTGTCGGTCAACCCGCAATTGCCGGTATTGATACTGGAAATGGTCATGGAGCGACTGGTGCAGATACTGGTCAGCATTCCCCAGCCTTGGCGGCAGGGTGTTCTGTTCAGTCTGTATCTGGATGCCAGCTGCCTGGCGCATGAAAACCTGTTTGATCGCTATAGTGCCTTGCTGCGACAGCATGGGCTGTCAACCGGACAGATTGGCTTTCTGCTGGCGGATGGCCTGCATGATGGCTGCTCGCCAGTGTGTTTCGAGAATATTGCCAAGCTGAAATACTTTGGCTTTCCTTTACTGGCAGATCAAGTCGGTGAAGGAAGGCTGACGGTCAGCAATCTGCTGCGCCTGCCGCTGGATGGCTTGCGGCTGTCCTCAGTTACTTTGCAGCAGCTGGCACTGCAACCGCAGGATGTAGCGGTCCTGCTGCAATGCTGTGGATTGCAGCAGGACCGGCTGATCATCAGTCATGTCGATGGCGAAGTTGAGCTGGAAGCCATTACGGCAGCCGGCTATGAGCAGTGCGCTGTCAGTGGTGAGCAGATTGCACTACAGCTGGGTGTGGACGAACTATCATCTTATCTAGAACAACAGCAGACTGCCGGCTTGCCCACAAGCCAGACCGGTGGCGCAATGTGTGATGACATGCAAGGGGTGAATCATGTCGGTCGAGATGGAAAAACTGAAAATACTGGTCGTTGATGATCAGTCACTGGTCAGGACGCTGGTAAGCCAGTCCTTGCAGGCCATGGGCATACGGGCAGAAAACATTTCTCAGGCACCAGATGGCAGCACAGCGATGCGCACGCTGGACATGCGCATGGTGGATCTGGTGCTGTGCGATGTGGAAATGAAGCCGATGAACGGACTGGATTTGCTGAAAGAATTGCGCTGCGGCCATACCGCCAATGTGTCCAATCTGCCGTTCATCATTCTTTCCGGTCACGCTGACCGCAGCAATGTTACCGTCGCCGTGCAACTGCATGCCGATGGTTTTGTCGTAAAGCCGCCAAAGCCGGTGGATGTGGAAAAGGCCATTAACCTGGCCCTGCGCCGGGCCAGGCCAGAGGTGGATCCATTCAGCTATTACGGTGTGGATACCGGCACGGATTACGACAAGAAGGTCTTCCGTCGCCTGTTCGAACAGCGGCCTGAAGACCTGGCTGATGTCCCCTATGAAACGGTGACTTTGCACAGCGCCAAATCCGGATCCATTCTGGCCGAGGATTTGCGCAGCAAGACGGGACATCTGCTGCTGCCACGCGGTGCCAGCATTTCTGCCAACCAGCTGGCGGTGTTACGCAATTACAGCGACCGCTACGGGGTACATCAGCTGGTGATAGAAACCGTGCATGAGTCTGCGGCAGTTGATGGTGACGCCGCAGATGCCGCAGATCAGCCCGGCTGAGTGACCTTGCCTGCAAGGGGATAACATGGCCAACACCAACAACAAGGCAAGCCAGACCCTATCGATTGGCCGTGCGGTCATTGCCATAGTGGTATTGCTGGGGATCTTCCAGATTGGCTGGGTTGCTCGGCTGCTGGCGGCATCGTGGCAGCATTATCAGCAAGCTGTGGCCTTGTCCGAAGTGCATCAGATCCGCAGCAAGTTCTACACCGCCGCCGATCTGCTGCGCCGAGAAGCCATACTTAGCCGCAACCTGCTGTACCGCAAAACCCCTCCCTATCCCAAAGAGCGTAGCCAGCTGGCCTTGCTGCGTTCGCAGGCTGATTACTGGATGAGCCAGGCCGTGCTGGCCGGACAGCAAGATATTGTCAGCGACCAGCATGCCAAGATGGCAGACGTCACCTTGCAGCTAGAAAGCTTCCGCTCCTTGCGGCCCGAGATCGACATGCAGATCGGCCCGGCGTGGGGGGCGGATGAAACGCTGGGCTATGGCGAAGAGCTGTCCTCGCGCCATCTGCAGGATGCCATCAATGATGTGCTGATCGGCATGAACGGCCAAATGAAGTGGAATGCACCCCCCGGCCTGTACATCATGATGGATATTGCCCAGGACAGCTGGAGCATCGGTCATGTCCTGCGTTCAGCGGCAGCGGCGCAGCTGTTGCGCAGCGAGCTGGATGCACCGCTGAGTGAAACCGAGGAAGGGGATTTGCAGTCGCGGCTGGATCTGAGCAATCTGATGTTGCAGCAGCTGCGTGCAGATGCCGCCCATATTGATGATCGCCAGCTGCTGGACAGCCTGCGCCGGATATCGGATGCCGCTTTGCGGCTGCACATGCTCAACAAGCAGCAGCTGGCCTTGTTGCAGTCGCACCAGCAGCTAGCCGGCATGCAGCCGGCCATGCAGCAGCAGGTGGACAAGGTGCAGCAGGAAAGCTGGGCGCTGTTCCAGCATACCAACCGGCTGTGTGCCGAACAGATTGAACAGGCGTTGCAGGATTACCGCCGGCAACTGATCCATGATGGCTTGCTTGGCATTGCCATACTGGGACTGGGATTGATACTGCTGTACAGCATGACCAAGCGTGTCCTCAAGCCGCTGAACCGCCTGCAGCGCATGCTGGACGCGGCGGGTGATGCCATCCTGACCATTGACCAGCAAGGCCTGGTATTGTCAGCCAATGCCGGTGCGCAACGCTTGTTCGGCAATGGGCGGGATGCGCTGGCAGGGCAGCAGATCAACCAGCTGCTTCGGCTGCCGCAGGCGCTGGCAGATACCTTGCTGATGGTTAGTGAACAGGGCAGCCAGACCTTGCAGGGGGAAGGTATCAAGCTTGATGGCGAGTTGTTCTTCGCCGGCATTACCGTCAGCATTTTCCGCACGACTGATACCGACAAGGAATTCATGTTGATTGTGCGGGACGAGCATCAGCGCCGTATTGCCGAACATTCGCTGGAGCATAACCTGAGCATGCTCTCTGCCATCTCCCACGTGGAAAACCTCATGCTCAGCCGGTGGCCGCGCAAGGAGGTGCTGGATCGACTGCTGCATGAGTTCATGCGCTTCAGCCGTGCCGAGCAGGGTTTCATGCTGGTGCTGGCGGAATTCCCTGACGACCGTTTTGAAATCCACCTGCAGGCCGGTAGCTGGCCTGCCACCCTGCCGTCGTTGGAGATGGTGGCCCACGAAGCCGAACCCCTGACCTGGTTATTGCAGCGGCTGGCCGAGATGCCACCCTGGATCACCCTGCCGGTGGCCATGGATGACGATGTTTCGGCGCTGATCTGTCTGTTACAGCCAGACCTGGCCCTGCTGGGCAAGGGCATACAGCCACTGGTTGGTGCCTATGCCAATATTCTTGGTTTCTTCGATGAAGAAGACCGGCGCAAGCTGTCCGAATCCCAGCTGCGCTCAGTACTGCAGGAAGAAGAAGCCATTTACTCGGCCTCGCCAGTCGGCTTGCTGCGGCTGAATGAACAGATGCAGATTGTCCGTGCCAATCGCATGGCCGAAGACATTTTTGGCAAGGGTGGAACCAGCCTGCCAGGCATGCATCTGATGGAATTGCTGGCCTCGGATCAAAGCTGGTTCGACCTGACCAGCCAGCTTAACAATATGGTGCAGTACCAAAGCAAGCTGCGCTGTGAGCTGGAATGCATCAATGCCGATGGCCGCCCCATCTGGGTGTTGTTTGAAGGCATGCTGCTATTCCCAGACCGCCCACGGGAAGGCACCATCCTCGCCTGCCTGGATATTACCGAGAGCAAGCTGGCGGAGTTTGAACTGCGCATGGCGCGCGACCAGGCCAATGCAGCCAACCGGGCCAAGAGCTCTTTTCTGGCCACCATGAGCCACGAAATCCGTACCCCGATGAACGGGGTGCTGGGCATGTTGGAACTGCTGGCCATGACCCCGCTGAATGCGGAGCAAAAAGACAGCGTGGACACCATCCAGGAGTCAGCCCGTACCTTGTTGCGACTGATTGACGACATCCTGGATTTCTCCAAGATCGAAGCGGACAAGCTGGAAGTCGTACTGACACCCACGGCAGTCAAGCCATTGTTGGAACAGGTGCGCACCCTGTATGCCGAAACAGCCGCCGCCAAGGGTTTGCAGCTGAAGCTGGATATTGACGAAAAGCTGGCCCCGGCCCTGCTGCTTGACCCCTTGCGCTTGCGCCAGATTCTGCAGAATTTTGTCAGCAATGCCGTCAAGTTCACCGCCAACGGCGGTATTACCCTGCAAGTCGAGGTATTGGAGCAGGAGTTTTCTGCCCAGACACTACGCTTTGACATCATCGATAGTGGTATCGGCATTTCACAGGACAATCTAAGCCGCCTGTTCGAGCCGTTTACCCAGGCCGAGTCCGATACCAGCCGCCGTTTTGGAGGCACCGGTCTGGGGCTGGCCATCTGCCGGCGCCTGGCAGGCCTGATGGGCGGGCATGTGGAACTGGAAAGCCAGCCGGGACAGGGTACGCGCGCGTCCCTACTGCTGGTGGCCAATATCGTGGACATTACAGAACTGCCGGCGGGTGAGACCGAGGGCGAGATACCTGCCCTCGTGGTTGGCGGTGGACAGCATGACGTGCTGCAGCCCATCCTGTTTGCCGAGGATAATCCTACCAATCGCAAGCTTACCTTGCGGCAGCTGGAAAAACTGGGCTATACCGCCGAGTGTGCCGAAGATGGTGCCCAGGCCTACGCCATGTGGCAGGCTGGTCACTACAGCCTGCTGCTGACCGATTGCCACATGCCGGTGACTGACGGCTACGAGCTGGCACGGTTGATCCGGGCCTATGAAGCCGAGCATCTGGACCGTGGGCACCTGCCCATCATCGCCTGCACGGCCAATGCCGGGCAGGAAGAACTGAACAAGACCAGCGCTGCAGGCATGGATGATTTCCTGACCAAGCCGCTGGCCATCAATATCCTTTCTGCCATGCTGGAAAAGTGGCTGAGCAAATTGCCGGAGAATGCCATGCAGCCTGTCCCCGATATCCCTATGCCCGCCACGCCGTGTCCGGTAGACCGCTCCGTGCTGGAGGTCTACAGCGATGGCGAGCTGGCGGTGGAGCTGGAAATCCTGCACGACTTCGCACAAGCCAACCAGGAAGACATGGAGGCCCTGCGCCAGGCGGCCAGCGATGCCAGTGCCGAGCAACTGGCCTGGGCTGCTCACCGTATCAAGGGAGCCAGCCGCATGGTGGGTGCCAATGAGATGGGCAATGCGGCCGAGGCGGTGGAAAAGGCTGCCAAGGCCGGCGAGGTGGCGCAGGCGCAAGCCCTGCTGGCCGAGCTGGAAGCTGCGCTGTCTGCATTCGAACTCTGGTTGCAGCAACAGGACACCGCCAGCGTGTGATATTGCGTGTAGCCCGATAGGCTACATGGTCCGGCTGATGGCCTCGCTACGCTCCAGCGTGGCAATCAGCCAGTCGCGGAAGGCACGGATTTTCGGCTGTTGTGCCATTTCGTGCGAGTACATCAGGTAATACGCCCACTCCGTCTCCAGCACGGTGTCGAAGGGAATCACCAGCCGTCCGCGCTGGATATCGTCATTCACCATGGAAACCTGTGCCAGTGTCACGCCCATGCCGGCGGCGGCCGCATGCAGTGCGTACTCCAGTGCGTCAAAGGTGACGCCGCTTTCCGGATTGATGTTGCTGACCCCGGCCAGTTTCAGCCAGCGATCCCATACATCCTGATCCCGCCACGGGTGCAGCAGGGTGTGGTATTGCAGATCTTCCGGCGTACGCAGCGGATGTGCGCCCTCCAGCAGGGCCGGCGCGCATACCGGTACCAGTTTCTCCCGGCAGATGCACTCGATGCGCATGTCGGTATACACCTCCGGGCGCGGCATGCCGATGATGGCCAGGTCGTATTCGGCCCGGTTGAACGGCTTGTCGTGAATCAGCTGGGTAATCAGATGCAGGGTGTATTCCGGATAGCGGGTCTGGAAATCCGGTAGATTGGGCAGCACCCAGCGCATGGCCGGGGTTGGCGGTATGCGCACTCGCAGCCCGCTCTGGCGCAGGCGCAGCATTTCGCTGGCCTCATGCAGCAGCTGGAAGGCATCGCGCGCCGGTTTGACCAGCGCCTCGCCCTCGGCAGTCAGTGCCAGGCCGCGTGCCTGGCGGATGAACAGGCTGGTGCCGTAAAACTCTTCCAGCGTCTGCACATGGCGGCTTACAGCGCCCTGAGTCAGGTGCAGGGCGGCCGCTGCACGGGTGAAGGACAGGTGTTCAGCCGCGGCAACAAATACACGCAGCGCATTCAGTGGAGGCAGTTTCATCGGATTCATGCTGTTTATTCATGGCTGGCATGATTATAACTGCTTTGCCAGTCGGGCAGGGGCTGGTTATCCTTGCGGCTATTGCCTTGATAATTCAATGCAAAGCACGGCTGTCTCCAGATGAAGCATTTTGTTTCGCAAAGCAGCCCTTACCCGCTTTATTGTGCAAGCAATGTCTTGCTTGCATGGCTTATCTGCCGGTGAGGTATCCCGGCACCGATACTGTCTTGCGTGGTGGGTCGTAGCGACCGCCACATCATGGTTTTCCACCCATCTCCACGTTGGGAACGGCCGGGTCCTGCCTCTGTGACCTGGCCGATTTTTTATTTCCCGCGTTCTCCCAGCCTGGTGTGCAGGCAAGAAAAAAGGCCACTTGCGTGGCCTGAAGATTCGGAGAAAAAGCGGCGGGACCGTTTGATCCGGGCTCCTTGCAGGCAAGGGCTGCTTTTCCGGGTCCGAGTGTACAACGATGCGTGCAGCGGAGCAAACCGATTGCAGTTGGGTCAGTCGCCCAGCGCAGCCAGCAGTTCTGCTTGCTGCTCGGTGATCAGGGCATCGGTCAGCTCGACCAGGTCCCCATCCATTACGTAATCCAGCTTGTACAGCGTCAGATTGATGCGGTGGTCGGTAATGCGGCCCTGCGGATAGTTGTAGGTACGGATGCGCTCGGAGCGGTCACCGGAGCCGATCAGGCTCTTGCGTTCAGCTGCCTCTTTTTGCTGCTGCTCGCGACGCTGGATGTCATTGATGCGCGCCGCCAGCACCTGCATGGCGCTGGCCTTGTTGGCATGCTGCGAACGGCCATCCTGGCACTCGGCCACAATGCCGGTGGGCAGGTGGGTGATGCGCACTGCGGAGTCGGTCTTGTTGATGTGCTGGCCACCGGCACCACTGGCACGGAAGGTATCGATGCGCAGGTCGGCCGGGTTCAGTACCACGTCCACCAGTTCATCCGCTTCGGCCATCACCGCCACGGTGCAGGCCGAGGTGTGGATGCGGCCCTGGGTTTCGGTGGCGGGAACGCGCTGCACGCGGTGGCCGCCTGATTCAAACTTCAGCTTGGAGTAGGCCCCAAAACCGATGATGCGGACGATGGCTTCCTTGTAGCCGCCCAGGTCCGATTCGCTGGCGGAGACGATTTCCACCTGCCAGCGGTTGCGTTCGGCAAAGCGGGTGTACATGCGCAGCAGGTCGGCGGCAAACAAGGCCGCCTCGTCGCCGCCGGTGCCGGCGCGGATTTCCAGGAAGATGTTCTTTTCGTCGTTGGGGTCTTTGGGCAGCAGCAGCTTTTGCAGCTCCACCTCCAGCGCGGCCATTTTCTCGCGGCCTTCATCGATTTCCAGCTGGGCGAATTCCTTCATGTCCGGGTCGGACAGCATCTCGCCGGCGGTGGCGAGATCGGTTTCGCACTGCTGGTATTGCTGGAAGGTTTCCACTACCGGGGTCAGTTCGGCATGTTCGCGGGTCAGTTTGCGGAACTGATCCATATCGGCAGTTGCCGACTCGCTGGCCAGAAGATGGGTCACTTCTTCCAGACGATCGGCCAACTGCGACAGCTTTGTCGCAATCGACGGTTTCATTACGACTCCGGGTGTAAGCGGTAAAGGCGGGCGATGGTATCGACCACGGCCGCATGCTCAGCGCCACTGCCCGAGGACAGGGCCTGGGTGGGCGGGTGCATCAGTTTGTTGGTGAGTTGCTGTGACAGGCTTTCCAGCACTTTTTCCGGCTCCGTGCCCTTGGCCAGTTGCTTGAGGGCCGCTTCCAGTGCGTGGCGGCGGGTGCGCTCGGCCTCGTCGCGCAGGGCGCGGATCAGCGGCACAGTTTCGCGCTTTTTCAGCCAGTCGTTGAATTCGGCCACGCGGGCCTGAATGATGGACTCGGCTTCTTCCGCCGCGCTCTGGCGCGCTTCCTTGCCCACTTCCACGATGCTGGCAATGTCGTCCACGGTATACAGATAGACATCGTCCAGCTTGCCGACCTCGATTTCGATATCGCGTGGCACGGCCAGATCCAGCATGAAGATGGGACGATGACGACGCGCCTTGATGGCGCGCTCGACCAAGCCCTTGCCGACGATGGGCAACTGGCTGGCGGTAGAGGTGACCACCACATCGTAGCGGTGCAGCACATCGGGCAGCTCGGACAGGGTGATGGCATTGCCGCCAAACTGTTCCGCCAGCTTCTGCCCCCGCTCCAGCGTGCGGTTGGCAATGGTGATACAGGAGGGTTCGCGGGCGGCAAAGTGGGTGGCCACCAGTTCGATCATTTCCCCGGCGCCGATGAACAGGATGTTCAGCTCGCCAATGGTGGGGAAGATCTGCTCGGCCAGCTTCACTGCGGCGGCGGACATCGACACCGAGCTGGAGCCGACGGCGGTGCTGCTGCGCACTTCCTTGGCCACGGCAAAGGTGCGCTGGAACAGGCCGTTAAGCAGCGAACCCAGGGTGCCGACATTTTCCGCCGCCCGGACTGCATCCTTCAGCTGGCCCAGAATCTGCGTTTCACCCAGCACCATGGAATCCAGCCCGGAGGCCACGCGGAAGGCATGGCGGGCGGCGCTGCTGGCATCCAGCTGGTACAGATAGGGGCGCAGCTCTTCCACCGGCAGGCCGTGGTATTGCGACAGCCAGCGCAAGGCTTGCTCGGGGTCGTTACTGTTACAGTAGATTTCCGTACGGTTGCAGGTGGAGACGATGGCTGCTTCACGCGCCGCCTGCGAACCCACCAGGCTCTCCAGTGCGTTGGGCAACACCTCGGCCGGGAAGGCAAGCTTCTCGCGGACCGACAGCGGGGCGGTATGGTGATTCAGGCCAAAGGCAACCAGATGCATGAGCGGAAAAGGGCTGCAGGGGAAATGCCGTATTCTAGCCTAAGTTACAGCTAACGTCCCTAACTCTGGGGTTTTTCCATCGCTGCTGCGTGCGCGCTGCAACGGGCATTCGGCTACCCCTGCATCCTGCTTCTGCCTTACCATGGCGGCATACCGAACCAGGAGAGCCGCATGTCGCTGAATCTTGCCGATATCCGCCAGGATTATTCGAAAAAGGAATTGTCGCCGGAAGACTGCCTGCCTGATGCCGTGGCGCAGTTCGAACTGTGGCTGAACGAAGCCATGACCGCACAAGTACACGAACCCACGGCGATGAATGTGGCCACGGTGGGTGAAGATGGCCGGCCGACGGCGCGCATTGTGCTGCTGAAAGGCGTGGAGAACGGCCAACTGGTGTTCTATAGCAACTATCTCAGCCGCAAGGGCAAGCAGCTGGCGGCCAATCCCTTTGTCTCGATTACCTTTTTCTGGCCGGAGCTGGAACGCCAGGTACGTATTGAAGGCCGGGTGGAGCAGGTGGCACCGGAAGTGTCGGATGCCTATTTTGCCAGCCGTCCCTATACCAGCCGGCTGGGGGCCTGGGCCAGCGAGCAGAGCACGGAAATCAGCTCCAAGAGCGTGCTGGTCAGCCGTGCCGCCATGTTTGGCGTCAAGCACCCGCTCAGTGTGCCGCGTCCGCCGCATTGGGGTGGTTACGCCGTGATTCCTGATCGCGTCGAGTTCTGGCAGGGCCGGCCCAGCCGCCTGCATGACCGCGTGGTGTATCTGTTGCAGGCTGATGCCAGTTGGCAACGGGTGCGACTGGCACCGTAAATGGATTGGGCGGCTACTGGCCGCCTAATTTTTTTATTACTCTGGGTTTTCTTGGAACGGCTGCATACCCTTGATTCAGGCGATTTTTGCTTTTCAGCTCAGCCAGGAAATCAGCAAGCCGGAGTCAGTCATTCCAATTGCTGCAATATGATGATTGAAAAGATGGCGTGATGCAGCACATCATCATCTCAACAGCAGATAAAGCACAGATCTCACTTTGGAAAGTGACAGGCTCAAACCCTGCCATATCGTCGACAGCAACACATATTTTCATGACGCATGGTACGTTTTCCGACAAACGTATCTGTCTGGGACTGGCGCATTATCTGGCGGGGCTCGGTGCCATCTGCTGGGTGATGGAGTGGCGGGGGCATGGTAGCAGTCCGCCCGCGCTGGAGCCGTTTGATTTTGAAACCATCGCCTGCTGCGATATCCCGGCTGTTCTGAACTACCTGCAGCAGCAGGAAAAGGTGAGCCGCTTGCATGCGGTGACCCACAGCGGCGGCGGTTTGGCGCTGTTGATGTGTTTGCTGCGCCAGCCACAGTGGCAGCTGCTGCTTGGCAAGCTGGTGTTGTTTGCCTGTCAGGCCTGCCATGCCGCGCCATCGCTGTCGCGGCGTCTGTTGCTGAGATTGGCCCGCCAGTTGTCAGCCTGCCTGGGGCGGGTGCCGGGCAAGCGTTTGGGCATTGGTGTGCAGGATGAACCGTTTTATCTGATGTCCCAGTGGTTTGATTGGAATCTGGCAGGTCGTTTTATTGGCCGCGATGGCTTTGATTATCTGCCAGCGTTGGCACATTTGCCGTATCCGGTGCTGGCGGTGTGTGCTGATCAGGACCGTTTTATTGCCCCTCCCACGGCCTGCCGCTGTTTCTTCCAGGCCTTATCGGGCTCGCATCATCGTTACCTGCTGGCCGGGCATGACGGTATCGCCGCGGGCTACCGGCACGGCAGCATTTTGCTGTCGCGCCGGGCTGCGCTGGAAATCTGGCCCAGGGTAGCCAACTGGCTGGATCTGGCCTGAGCCGATGGTCGGCCTGCAGCGGACCGCGCAGCTCAGTGGGAGGGTGGAAGTTGATGCGCGGCCAGCAAATCCTGCATGAAGGCGCGGATCACCTCGCTTTGCCGAGAGTTCTGCCGCGTCACCATGTGAAAGGTGGGGTGGTAACACAGCAGTGTCGGATTGAGCGCGCGCAGCAGGCCCTGCTCCACCATGGGGCGGGCGAAGTGTTCGGGCAGAAAGCCCAGATGATGGCCGGACAGAATCAGCACGGCCATGGCTTCCATATTGTCGGCTCGGGCGGTGATGCGCCAGTTTTCCACTGGCAGCGGGATGTCCGGCAGCGGGTAGCTGCGCCAGGCCCAGTCATGCCGGGCGGCTTCTTCCACCGGCATATTGCCTGCCTGCTGGAATAACGGGTGTTCCTGGCTGCAATAGGCCAGCTGGTGTTCGGTGAACAGCGGCAGGTATTGCAGGCTGGGGGCGCGGTGCCAGAAATAACCGATGCCCATATGGATTTCGCCGTTGATCAGCGTTTCTTCCAGGGTGCCGGGTGCCAGCATGGACAGCACCAGTTCCACCGCCTCTTCGCGCTGGCGAAAGCGCCGGATGGTTTCCGACAGCCGCGCATGCGCCCGCATGGTGGTATGCCCCACCACACCAATTCTTAATTGTCCCACCAGCTTGCGTTCCAGTTGCCGTGCCTCCACGCAGAAGGCCTCGGCTGCATCCAGCAGCTGGCGGCTGGCATTGAGCAGCTGGCTGCCCTTGGCGGTGAGGGCAAAACCGGCGCGGCCACGCTCGCACAGGCGGTAGCCCAGCCGGGTTTCCAGCGCGGCCAACTGATTGCTGATGGTGGACTGGCTGACGTTCAAAGTGGATTGGGCGGCCGAAATGCCGCCGGCATCGACAACGGCACGAAAAACCCTGATAAGGCGTAAATCAAGGCTGGACAGGGTGTTGAGCATGGTTTTTCCCCGGTGGTGGCGGTGAGTCAGTCCGGTCATTACACACATTCAGATTTATCAATGTAAACAGTGGAATACGGTGATTTTTCCCAAGTTGCCACCTGAATAGACTGAGCCCTCGTTCAACCTCAGTTTCAGGAGTCTGCATGTCAATCGCTGAACGCAATCAGCCGCTGGGCGGCAATGCCATGCCGCGTTTTGGCGGCATCGCCACCATGATGCGCCTGCCCAAGGTAGAAACCGCAGCCGGCCTGGATGCCGTATTTGTCGGCCTGCCGCTGGATATCGGTACTTCCAACCGTAGCGGCACCCGTTTTGGTCCGCGCGAAATCCGCAATGAATCGGTGCTGCTGCGCCCTTACAACATGGGCACGGGAGCCGCTCCCTTCGACACCCTGCAAGTGGCCGACATCGGCGATATCGCCACCAACCCTTACAACTTGCTGGACAGTGTGGCGCGCATCGAGGCGGGCTACCGCGACCTGCTGCAGTACGACGTGATCCCGCTGGGTCTGGGCGGTGACCACACCGTCACCCTGCCCATCCTGCGCGCCATCGCGGCAAAGCATGGCCCGGTAGGACTGATTCATGTCGATGCCCATGCCGACATCAATGACGAAATGTTCGGTGAAAAGATTGCCCACGGCACCACTTTCCGCCGTGCGCAGGAAGAAGGCTTGCTGGCACAGGGCCGTGTGGTGCAGATCGGCCTGCGCGGCAGCGGTTACGCCGCTGAGGATTTTGACTGGGCACGGCGTCAGGGTTTCCGCGTAGTACCGGCTGAAGCCTGCTGGAACCGTGCGCTGGAAGGCCTGATGCAGGAGGTGCGTCAGCAGTTGGGCGGTGGGCCGGTCTACCTGAGTTTTGATATCGACGGTATTGACCCGGCCTTTGCACCGGGAACCGGTACGCCGGAGATTGCCGGCCTGACTTCGGTGCAGGCGCTGGAAATCGTGCGTGGCTGCCATGGCCTGAACCTGGTGGGCTGTGATCTGGTCGAGGTTTCCCCCCCCTACGACACTACCGGCAATACCGCCTTGCTGGCAGCCAATCTGCTGTTCGAGATGCTGTGCGTACTGCCCGGTGTCACTTTCCGGCGCTAGACCATCACCAGGCTGCGAGCTGCGCAGCATTCATTGCAGACAATCAACCCGTTGATTGCTCATAGTCAGACTGCAGGAGACAAATATGGGACTCGATATCTTCGTCGTGTTCGTTTACATCGGCGGCATGTTATTGCTGGGCTGGCTGGGCATGCGCCGCGCCACCAGCCGGGAGGAATTTCTGGTGGCAGGTCGTAACCTGGGACCGGGCTTTTACATGGCGACCATGGCCGCTACCGTGCTGGGCGGTGCCTCCACCGTCGGTACGGTCAAACTGGGCTACCTGTACGGTATTTCTGGTTTCTGGCTGTGTGCGGCGCTGGGGTGCGGCATCCTGGTATTGAACCTGTTTCTGGCCAAACCCCTGCTCAGGCTGAAAGTGTTTACCGTTACCCAGGTGCTGGAGCGCCGCTACAACACCGTGGCACGCCGCACCAGTGCACTGGTCATGCTGATGTATGCGGTGATGCTCAGCGTAACCTCGGTGCTGGCCATTGCCTCCGTGATGCAGGTGCTGTTTACCCTGCCGTTCTGGCTGGCGGTACTGATTGGCGGCGGCGTGGTGGTGGTGTACTCCGCCGTGGGCGGCATGTGGTCGCTGACGCTGACTGACATCGTGCAGTTCCTGATCAAGACCATCGGCCTGATGTTCATCCTGCTGCCTATCTGCCTATACCGGGTGGGCGGCTGGGAGCAACTGGCGGCCAAGCTGCCGGCGTCCTACTTCAGCTTTACTGCCATCGGCGGTGAAACCATCATCACCTACTTTGTCATCTACTTCTTTGGCATCCTGATCGGCCAGGACATCTGGCAGCGTGTATTCACTGCGCGCAGTGAGGGCGTGGCGCGCTATGCCGGCAGTATCGCCGGGATTTACTGCATCGTGTACGGCCTGATTTGCGCAGCCATCGGCATGGCCACCAAGGTATTGCTGCCGGACCTGGCGGTGCCGGGCAATGCCTTTGCCTCCATGGTGAAAGAAGGCTTGCCGGACGGGGTGCGCGGACTGGTGATTGCTGCCGCGCTGGCGGCGATGATGTCTACGGCCAGTGCGGCCTTGCTGGCGGCGTCCACCACGCTGACCGAAGACCTCAGTGGTCGTGATGGTTGCAGCCTGTGGACCAACCGCATTGTCACCCTGCTGGTTGGTGTCCTGGTGTTGGCACTGGCCATGCTGGTGAGTGATGTTATTACCGCACTGACCCTGGCTTACAACCTGCTGGTGGCTGGTATGCTGGTGCCTTTGCTCGGGGCGATTTTCTGGCCGCGAGCCACTACACCGGGGGCCATCAGCAGCATGGTGCTGGGCTGTGGCACCGCCATCATGGCCATGATCAGCTATGGGCTGGATTCCAACGTGCCCATCTATCTGAGCCTGGCCGTGAGCGTGCTCAGCTTTGTGCTGGTCAGCCTGGTTACCCGCAAGGAACAGCGGCAGGCCGCTGGTATCTGACCGAGTGATGGCAGCAAGCAAAACAGCCGGGTATCCCGGCTGTTTTTGCATCTCCAGCAGATTTAGCCAGCCAGATGCCCGGCATGAAAGCGCAGCTGTTCCTCGATAAAGCTGGCAATGAAGTAATAGCTGTGGTCATAACCGGGGTGGCGGAACAACTGCAGCGCATGGCCGCCGGCACGGGCGGCCTGTTCCAGCGCCTCCGGCTTGAGCTGTTCTGCCAGAAAACCATCGGCCAGACCGATATCCACCCGCAGTGGCGGGATCTGTTGTACCTGACCCAGTAAGTGGCAGGCATCCCACTGCAGCCATTGCTGACGGTCTTCACCCAGATAGGCGGCAAAGGCTTTTTGCCCCCACGGTACATTCACCGGGTTGGCAATCGGGCTGAAGGCCGATACCGATACATAATCCTGCGGCCGCTTGAGCGCGCAGATCAGCGCACCGTGGCCTCCCATGGAATGGCCGGCAATGGCACGGCGTTGACTGACCGGGAAATGCGCTTCAATCAGCGCCGGCAGTTCGCAGCTGACATAGTCGTACATCCGGTAATGGCGGTTCCACGGTGCCTGGGTGGCATTGAGGTAAAAGCCCGCCCCCTGGCCCAGATCGTAGGCCGCATCGTCCGCCACGCCCTCGCCGCGCGGGCTGGTGTCCGGGGCCACGATGGCGATACCCAACTCGGCGGCAATACGCTGCGCGCCAGCTTTCTGCATGAAATTTTCATCGCTGCAGGTCAGGCCGGACAGCCAGTACAGCACCGGTACCTTATCGCCACGGGCTGCCTGTGGCGGCAGGTAGATGGCAAAGCGCATGCGGCAGCCCAGTACCGCCGAATCGTGCAGGTATTGCTTGTGCCAGCCGCCAAAGCACATGGTGCTGCTGATGTTTTCCAGATTCATTTCTGTCTCCCGGGAACACGCCGGGCCAGCAACAGTTGCGGCCCGGCAGCACAGCGCTTAGTTCTTGCCGTAATGAATGACGGAACGAATGCTCTTGCCCTCATGCATCAGCTCGAAGGCGGTATTCACTTCTTCCAGCGGCATGGTGTGGGTGATGAAGTCGTCCAGGCGGAATTCACCCTTCAGATAGCGTTCCACATAGGTGGGCAGTTCGGAACGGCCACGCACGCCGCCAAAGGCCGAACCGCGCCATACCCGGCCGGTCACCAGCTGGAAGGGACGGGTGGAGATTTCCTGACCGGCACCGGCCACGCCGATGATGACCGACTCGCCCCAGCCCTTGTGGCAGCATTCCAGCGCCGAGCGCATTACATTGACGTTGCCGATGCACTCGAAGGAGAAGTCCACGCCGCCATCGGTCATTTCCACGATCACGTCCTGAATCGGCTTGTCGAACAGCGTGGGGTTGATGCAGTCGGTGGCACCCAGTTTTTTCGCCAGTTCGAACTTGCTCTCGTTGATGTCGATGCCGATGATGCGGCTGGCCCCGGCCATGCGCGCGCCGATGATGGCCGACAGGCCGATGCCGCCCAGGCCGAAGATGGCCACGGTATCGCCGGCCTTCACCTTGGCGGTGTTCACCACCGCGCCCATGCCGGTGGTGACGCCACAACCCAGCAGGCACACTTCTTCCAGCGGCGCGGCCTTGTTTACCTTGGCCAGCGAGATTTCCGGCAGCACGGTGTATTCGGCAAAGGTGGAGGTGCCCATGTAGTGGTAGATGGGCTGGCCGTCCTTGGAGAAGCGCGTGGTGCCGTCCGGCATCAGCCCCTTGCCCTGGGTGGCGCGGATTTTCTGGCACAGATTGGTCTTGCCGGATTTGCAGAACTTGCACTCGCCGCACTCCGGCGTGTACAGCGGAATCACATGGTCACCCACCGCCACGCTGGTGACGCCTTCGCCCACCGACTCCACAATGCCGCCGCCTTCATGGCCCAGGATGCAGGGGAAGATGCCTTCCGGGTCGGCACCGGACAGGGTGTAGGCATCGGTATGGCACACCCCGGTGGCCACCAGTTTCACCCGTACTTCACCCGCCTTGGGCGGGGCGACTTCCACTTCCTCGATGGACAGCGGTTGACCGGCGGCCCAGGCTACAGCGGCCTTGCACTTGATGATGTCTTGACTCATGGCGATCTCCTGACGGGATATGCCGCCCCGCAACGGCATGCATGTGGCGTTTTGCGGGGCGGTTGAGTAGGGATGCTGGCTGGCAGCAGTAAAGCGCCATTGTATTGCGACTGTTTTTGCAGATAATCTGCCTAATCGGTAAATGATTTTTTCTCAGGAGTAATAATGGCGGCATGGCAAGGGGTAAGCGAATTCGTCAGCGTGGCCGAACTGGGCAGCTTTACCCGTGCCGCACGGGCGCTGGACCTGTCGGTGGCGCAGGTCAGCCGCGAAGTCACCCGGCTGGAACAGCGCCTGCATGTGCAACTGCTGTACCGCACCACCCGGCAGTTGACGCTGACCGAAAGCGGCCAGCTATACCTGCAGCATTGCCGTCAGTTGCTGGACGGGCTGGACGAGGCCGAACGCGCGCTGTCCTTGCATCAGGCGGTGCCGCAGGGCCGGCTCAAGCTCACCGCACCGGTGGCCTACGGCGAAAGCCATATTGCCCCGCTGATTACCGACTTTCTGCAGCAATACCCGGCGCTGGAGATTCAGCTCAACCTCAGCAATCAGGTGCTGGACCTGGTGGCCGAAGGCTATGACCTGGCCATCCGGCTGGGCCATCTGGCCGAATCCAGCCTGGTGGCGCGGCGACTGGCCAGTCGCCGTCAGCATGTGTGCGCCGCCCCGGCCTATTTGCAGCGCCACGGCCTGCCCAACAGCCTGTCCGAGCTGGAGCAGCACAACTGCCTGCTGGGCAGCAACGACTTTTGGCATTTGCAGGAAGGCGGCAAGCGCCGCCTGCTGCGGGTGAAGGGCAGCCTGCGCTGCAATAGCGGCCACGCGCTGACCCATGCCGCGCTGCAAGGGGTGGGCATCGTCCAACTGCCGGATTACTACGTGGCCAGTCATCTGCACAGCGGCGCGCTGGTGGAGCTGCTGGCCGCCTATCAGGAGCCGGACGAAGGCATCTGGGCGCTGTATCCGCACAAGCGCCAGCTCTCGCCCAAGGTGCGCATGCTGGTGGACCATCTGGCGGAACGCCTGCCTGTCTTCAAGCCGCCACAAGCTTAGCGCTGGCTGGTTTGCAGACGGGGCTGGCGATGGGCTATCCCACAGTCGACGATATGGGCAGGCTTGCTTATAGCCGTGGCTGGCTCAGGCGGATGTGCTGGCGCAGGAAGGGGCCAAAATCGTGCCGCCGGACTTCATGGGTGTCCCTGAAGTCATCCAGCGCCAGTTGCAGGTAGTTGACGGCATCGTCCGGACGGATCAGCAATCTGCGACGGCTCAGGTCGGTCAGTGTGGTAAAGGTCGTCCATTCCTCTTCTATCTTGCTGCTGCTGGCATCTACCAGATTGCTGGCACCGCGAGGCCGGTCGAACTTGTTGGCAATTTTGGCCACCATGGCGATGGCCTCGTCCGCTGACTGTGGCGTGCGGCAGAATTGCACATAATAAGCGGCCCGCACAAAACGCCCGGTAGAGGTATCGTCTGCCGGCAAGCCTGCCAGCGCATTGCCCACGTCTTCAGTGCGCGCCGTATGGCGGCCAAAGCGTTGCTCGCGTTTGCCCAGGTTGGAAACATGAGCGTAGTTGTCCAGATTGGTCAGATGCCAATCAAACGCGGGGCCATTGGTCATCACGCCGACCGGATTGTCATGGACCAGTGCCTGTCCGCGGTCGAACTCGATCACCAGGCCGCGCGCCTGCTCGTCGAAAACGGCGTAGTGGAAGGGAGCCGGTATGTTCTCCAGGATCGGCAAGCGATCGACCCAGAATTGGGTTTGGCTGACGGCCTGGCGCACTTCCTCGCAATTGGCACAGTTTGCCAGCAGCCAGCTGCCCACTTCCGACACGGCAATCAAGGTCCTGCTGTCCTGCTGCGGGGTGGGCAGCGCGGTTTCACCAAACATGTTCATGTTTACGCTCAGGCCGGCGTCGTTGATGCCGGCAACCGCTGGCAGGCGCTCTGCGCTCAGGCGCAGATCGATGGAGAGAAACGCATGGTTTGCCAGATAGTGCGTCGCGGCAAAGCCCGGCGGAACCTGGCCGTTGAAGGGTGTGCCACGTGGGTAGTAGGACAGGACAAAATCCAGTTCCTGACCGAATTCCAGCGTACGTCCCTGATAAGCCTTGCCGTGCTGGTCAGTCAGCATGAAGGTGGTGCACATGGTAGGGGCCTCCTAAGTTACAGGACAGATGAAGAGCCGGTCACCGTGTTTGCTGCCGCATGGTAACCGGTCGGGGAGATCAAGGTGAGCTGCGTGGTGTATTGACGGATAGCGGGGTTGCCAGGTTTACCCTGTCGGTATGCTTCAAGTTGCAGGCCCGATCAGCGTATGCAGCCCGCCCCAGGCAATTTGCAGGCCGACGGCAAAAATCAGGAAGGCCATGAAGCGATTGATCATGTTTTCCGATGCCGCACCCAGCCGCGCCACCAGCTGCCCGGCATTCAGATAGCACAGGTAAATCAGCACGCTCATGGCGGCCATGCCGATGATCAACCCGCTGGTACTCAGTGCCGAGCGGACATAGCTTTCGTTGTAACTGTGCGCGCTGAGGGTGAGCACCACCGAGATGGTGCCCGGCCCGACGGTAAGGGGAAAGGACAGCGGGTAGAACAGATCATTGTCCACACTGCTGAGTTGCCCGGCATCGACCGCTGCCGTTTCCGCGCTATTGGCCGACTTGTCCTGGCTACTGGCCGTGCTGCTGAGCGATGTCCAGCCCATCTTGCAAATCATGATGCCGCCGGCCAGTTTCACCACCGGAATCGACAGGCCGAACAGCATCAGGATCCAGCGCCCCATGAACAAGGCGGCAATCACCGTCAGCATGGCGTACCAGGCAATCTTGCGAATGGCCAGCTTGCGTTCTTTCAGCGGCAGATGGCGGAAATAGGGGTTGACGATGAAGGCGGTGCCAATCGGGTCCACCACCGGAAACAAGGTGATGAAACCGACAAAAGCGGCGTGCAGTACGATATTGAAGTCATCAAACAGGCTGATCATGGCTGGGAGAGGTCCGTTTGGCAGCATCATGTGCTGGGTGGATTCAGCCGATCGGCGTCGCCGGTATCGGTGCCAGTGTCGTGGCGCGGTCTGCGTGCAGGGCGCAACGAGTGTCGACGCTACCATGCTGCAAAAGCCCGCCTCAATGGCCGCCAGGCTTGATCTGTCCATTCCATTCCTTTGTTAAGAAATTTCGTAGTCTGGCAAGCGCAGGAGCAGGGTTTGCCATCGTGCCGGTCATGACTAGTGACTACGGCAAGCCACCATCCACCGGGCATGCAGGATGAAATAGCGCCGGGGATTCCGTATCATGCAGCTTTGCCGCCGGCCTGTTGCCGGGCGGCGCTCTGCATGCAAGGTCATCCATGTCCCTTACCCGGCAAATCCCCCGCGAAGAAATCAAGACCATGCCGCTGTTTCCGGCGCTGACCCCGGAGCAGGTATGCATGCTGGACAGCCCGGAGGCACTGGCCGCCGCCCTGCCGGATTTGCTGGCTGCGCCCTTGCTGGGCTTTGATACCGAATCGAAACCGACTTTTCGCAAGGGCGAGGAATCGGACGGCCCGCATCTGATCCAGTTGGCAGACAGCCAGTGCGCCTGGTTGGTGCCGGTGGTGAAGGGCGTGTTGCCGCAAGAAATCAAGACCCTGCTGGCCGACCCGCAGCGCCCGCTGGTGGGGTTTGACCTGGTATCCGACCGGGCCTTGCTGAAAAGCCGGCTGGGGGTGGAGTGCGGCGGGCTGATCGACCTGGGCAATCTGCTGCCCTCGGACGATGCCCGCATCACCGTGGGTGCCGTACAGGCAGTAGCCCGCTTGTTCGGCCAGTACTTCCGCAAATCGAAAAAACTGTCCACCACCAATTGGTCGCGCCTGCCGCTCAGCCCGGCGCAGCAGGCTTATGCCGGCAACGACGCCTGGGTGGCACTACGGGTGTATCAGGAACTGCAAGCGCGTGGCCTGTTACAGGAAACGACCGCATGAGCGACTGGACGCGCGACTTTGCCATTCTGGACGCACTGGACGACGCCAGCCGCGCCCGGCTGCTGGCCCACAGCCATGTCATGCAGGCCCCGGCCGGGACGGTGCTGTTCCGCGAAGGCAGCCCCTGTCAGGCCTATCTGTTTTTGCAGGAGGGGCAGATCCGGGTACAGAAAGTGGGCGAAAACGGCCGCGAAATCACGCTGTACCGGGTGGAAAACGGGCAGACCTGCATTGTCACTACCGCCTGCCTGATGAGCGGTACCGATTACGATGCCGAAGGTGTGGCCGAAACCGCCATCTGCGCCCAGGCGCTGCCGATTCCGGCCTTCCGCCAGTTATTGGCCGACTCGGCGGCTTTCCGCGACTTTGTGTTCCGCGCCTATGGCAGCCGTATTGCCGACCTGCTGTTGTTGATTGAAGAGGTAAGTTTTGGTCGCATCGACCAGCGACTGGCCGCCTGCCTATTGCAACGCGCTCGCGGCCAGACTGTTCTGAGCATCACGCATCAGGAACTGGCGGCAGAGCTGGGCAGCGCACGCGAGGTCATCAGCCGCCAGCTCAAGGAATTCGAGCGCCGCGGCTGGATACGGCTGGGTCGTGGCCAGTTGCAGGTGCTGCATGCCACCGCTCTGCAGCAACTGGCTGCCAAGTAAGTGCCGACTGTGGTTTTTGCGGCCAGTTTGCCCCGCTGTGTGACCTAGTCACTGAAGTGGGCGGCGGCAAGGTCTAGCATCTCCTCATCGCCATCCAGCATGGCCCCTGACTGAGGAGAATAATATGTCCCCGAATGTAGGCGGAATCGACCGCATCCTGCGCATTGTCATTGGTGTTGCCCTGATCATTGCCACCGTGGCCGGTCTGCTGCCGGTGTGGGGCTGGATTGGCGTGGTGCCGCTGGCCACCGGGCTGATTGGCTGGTGTCCGGCGTATCTGCCGTTTGGCATCAAGACCTGCAAGCTGAAATAAACGCGGCTGGCAAAATCCCTGCTGCTGCGTTGCGCCTCCTTGCCGTACGCGGTGTACTGTCTGCGTCGGCGCGCCTTGCCCCCGGGGCGCTGCGCTATTTTGTCAGCCGCCCTTGGGTATGTGTGCAAAACCCTGCTGCTGCGTTGCGCCTCCTTGCCTCAGGGACGCTGCGCCATTGTAAGTAGCAGGTGCAGACCTGCCCGAATGGCCGTAGCCGGTGGCATGGTGTAGCCTGACAGCCTTGCTTTCCTACCGGTCTGTTCATGTCCTCTGCTACGCCTGCCCGCCCCTTGTTGCAACGCATCAGCCCCTTGCTGGGGCTGCTGCCCTTCATGCGCCCTTATCGCCGTCGTGCCTGGCTGGCCCTGCTGGCGCTCACCTTGGCCGCCGTTTCCACGCTGGTGTTGCCCATGGCCTTCCGCGTGCTGATCGACCAGGGTTTTTCCAGCCGCAATGCCGGTCACATCAACCAGTACTTCCTCATGCTGTTTGGCGTGGCGGTGGTGCTGGCGCTGGCCACCGCCGGGCGCTTTTATCTGGTGTCCTGGCTGGGCGAGCGGGTGACGGCGGACGTGCGTAGCGCCGTGTATCGCCACGTCATCAGCATGAGTCCGCAGTATTTCGAAACCACCCAGACCGGTGAAGTGCTGTCGCGCCTCACCACCGATACCACGCTGGTGCAGACGGTAATCGGCACCAGTCTGTCCATGGGCTTGCGCAATGTACTGCTGATGCTGGGCGGGCTGGTGATGCTGGCCATGACTAGTCCCAGCCTCACCGGCTACATTCTGGTGACGCTGTTGCTGGTGGTGCTGCCCATCGTGCTGTTTGGCCGCCGCGTGCGGGCGCTGTCCAAATCCAGTCAGGACCGCATTGCCGATTCCAGCGCCATGGCCGGTGAAGTGCTCAACGCCATTCCCACCGTGCAGGCCTTCAACCAGCAGGCGGCGGAAGCCAGCCGCTTTGTCGGCTCGGTGGAATTGAGCTTTGCCACCGCGCTGGCGCGCATCCGCGCCCGCTCGCTGCTGACGGTGGCGGTGATCATGCTGATTTTCGGTGCCATCGTGTTCGTATTGTGGCTGGGTGCGCAGCAAGTGCTGGCCGGGCAGATGAGCGGCGGCCTGCTGGCGCAGTTCATCCTGTACGCGGTGGTGACCGCCGGGGCGATTGGCGCGGTGGCCGAGGTGTGGGGCGAGGTGCAACGCGCCGCCGGGGCCACCGAGCGGCTGATGGAGCTGCTGCAACTGGCTTCGCCGGTGACCGAGCCACAGCACCCGCATGCCTTGCCGACGGCAGGGCGGCTGCGCTTGCAGCAGGTGGGCTTTGCTTACCCTTCGCGCCCGGAGCAGCCCTCGCTCAGCCACATTGACCTGGAGCTGGCCCCCGGCGAGCACGTGGCGCTGGTGGGGCCGTCCGGTGCGGGCAAGTCCACGCTGTTCCAGCTGTTACTGCGCTTTTACGACCCGCAACAGGGGGCAATCAGCCTGGGCGGGGTGGACATTCGCCAGTTGGCGCTGGCCGATTTGCGCCAGCATATTGGTGTGGTGCTGCAGGATTCGGTGATTTTTGGCAGCAGCGCGC
The DNA here is from genome assembly GCF_030150775.1 of Aquitalea sp. Taxonomy (NCBI): domain Bacteria; kingdom Pseudomonadati; phylum Pseudomonadota; class Betaproteobacteria; order Neisseriales; family Chromobacteriaceae; genus Aquitalea; species Aquitalea sp. The sequence goes on along the minus strand of NZ_JASLFG010000030.1, from coordinate 88,272 downwards.
TGGAAAACATCCGCTATGGCCGGCCAGATGCCAGCGACGAAGAAGTATTCGCCGCCGCCCGTGCTGCGGCGGCGCATGACTTTATTCTGGCCTTGCCGCAAGGCTATGCCACTTACCTTGGCGAGCGCGGCGTGCGCTTGTCCGGCGGCCAGCGCCAGCGCATCGCCATTGCCCGCGCCATCCTGAAAAACCCGCCCATCCTGCTGCTGGACGAGGCCACCAGCGCGCTGGATGCCGAATCCGAACAACTGGTACAGCAGGCGCTGGAGCGTGCCGCAGCCAATCGCACCACGCTGGTGATTGCCCACCGCCTGGCCACGGTGAAAGAGGCCGACCGCATCGTGGTGCTGGAAGACGGGCGCATCGTGGCACAGGGGCGGCATGAGGAACTGCTGCACAGCTCGCCCTTGTATGCGCGGCTGGCGGCGCTGCAGTTTGGCCCGGAAGCGGGAGCCTTGCAGCCATGAGCCTGCGGGCAGAACAGGCGGTGGCAGCGCATACCCGTGCGGTGGTGGAGCGCTATCATCTGGCATGGAAACAACGCCGGCTGGAAGACATCCTGACGCTCTACCATCCGGAGGTGAGCTATCACGACTTTCTGCAGAACCGGGTGTTTCGGCTGGCCGAGTTGCATGATTACGTGCAGGCTTCGCTGCCGCAGGGCGAGGCTGAACGGCTGGAGCATGTAGACCGCATCCGCGTGGATGGCGATACCGCCTTCATCCAGTACCAGTTGGTGCTGCGTGGCGGGCTGGCGTCTTTCCAGAGCAGCGAGGCCATTACCGTGCGTGACGGGCTGATCTGGCAGGTGCGCGAGTACGCAACCTTGCAATATGCCAGCCAGCATGGTGCCAGGCAGGGCGATGCTGCCGCCAGCGCCAGCAACCCACTGCAAAAGCTGGGTTTGTCCGCACGACAGCTGGGGCGCATGGCGGAAGACCTGCACAGTTACTTCCACCGCCGGCAGCCCTATCTGCAGGCCGACTGCACCCTGGCCGCCGTGGCGACAGCGACCGGCTACAGCCGCAACCAGCTGTCCTATCTGCTGAATCAGGTGCTGGGACTCAGTTTCTACCGCTACGTCAACCAGGCCCGCCTGCAGCATCTGCTGGGTCAGCTGGCCGCTGCCGACAGCACGGCGCGCATGGAGGAACTGGCTTTTGCCGCCGGTTTCAATTCGCTGTCGGTGTTCTACCGCTGTTTCCGCCAGCATACCGGGCAGTCGCCCGCCGCCTGGCTGCGCCGTTCTCCGCGCGGGTCCGCTGCGACGACAGAGGCTGTCCGGCCAGACTAAGCTGCGCACCATCATGTCGGGAGGACAACAGATGGCCGCAACACAACACATCAGCCTGTGGATGGAACAACTGGGCGACAGCCTGACGCCCCGTGCGGCGCTACCGGGTGATATCGAGGCCGATGTGGCCATTATCGGTGCCGGTTTTACCGGGCTGTGGACTGCCTACTACCTGAAGCAGCAGGCCCCGGACCTGAATATCGTGGTGCTGGAAGCCGAGATTGCCGGTTTTGGTGCCTCTGGCCGCAATGGCGGCTGGCTGATTGGCGAAGTGCTGGGCGAGGACCGTCTGCTGGCCACGCTGGACCCGGCGGCACGGGTGCAAAGCCGTGCCCTGTTACACGACATTCCCGATGAAGTAGGCCGCGTCATCACCCGAGAAGGCATCGATTGCCATTACCGCAAGGGCGGAGTGCTGTATTGCGCCGCCCGCTATCCCGAGCAGGAAGTCCGCCTGCGTCAGCAACTGGCTGACTGGCGGACACATGGCCATGGCGAGGAGGATTACCGCTGGCTGGAGGTGGCCGAGCTGAACCAGCAACTGCGGCTGGCCACGCCGTATGGTGCGGTGTACTCGCCGCATGTGGCCACCATTCAGCCCGCGCGGCTGGTGCGTGGTCTGGCCGAGTGCGTGGAGCGCATGGGGGTAAAGCTGTACGAGCACAGCCGCGTCACCGCACTGCAGCCAGGGCAACTGAGCACCGCACACGGTAGCGTCAGGGCGCGCTGGCTGGTGCCTGCGGTGGAAGGCTATGCCACCACCCTGCCACCCTATGGACAATACCAGCTGCCGGTGCAAAGCCTGATCATTGCCACCGAGCCGCTGTCCGATGCCTTGTGGGAAGAAATTGGCCTGCGCCACGGCGAAGCCTTCAGCGAAAACAGCCGTCAGGTCAGTTATGGCCAGCGTACCCGCGACAACCGGCTGGTGTTTGGTGCCCGTGGCGGCTATCGCTTTGGCGGCAAACTGCGCCAGGACTTCACCCTGACGCCAGATGAAATCACCCTGCGCCGTCAGTTGATGCTGGAACTGTTTCCCATGCTGGCGCAGGCCCGTATCAGCCACGGCTGGGGTGGCAATCTGGGCGTGGCACGGCGCTTTCAACCGCATATGGTGTGTGATGCAGCCCAGGGTGTGGCCTGGGCTGGAGGTTATGGCGGCGAAGGGGTGGGGGCCAGCAATCTGGGTGGCCGTACCCTGGCCGACATGATTCTGGGCCGCGACACCCTGCTCACCCGCCAACCCTGGGTACGCCGGCCCGGCAGCCTGGACGGCTGGGAGCCGGAGCCGCTGCGCTGGCTGGGCTACAACGCCATCATCAAGAGCTTTGTCTGGGAGGACCGCACGCTGAAGCAAGCGGACAGCCCGGTGTGGAAGCGCCGGCTGGCCCAGGGCGTGGCCGGTTTCATGGAAGGGTTGATGCAGTAAGCCAGCCGGTTTATCCCGATATCAGACAGGAGAGCACCATGACGATTACCCATCTGCCGCACAGCGGTAGCACCCCATTGTCCGCAGCCGTGCCGGTAGCGGTACCGCTGGGTGAGCCGGTTGCCGCCACCCGTGTACATGCCGTGGAGCGCCCGGACGGGGTGGAGGCCGGGGTGTGGGAGTGCAGCCCTGGCCACTGGCGACGCCAGATCATGCAGGCCGAGTTTTGCCATTTCATCCAGGGGCGCTGCCGTTTCATTCCGGATACCGGCGCGGCCATCGACATTGCTGCGGGCGATGCCTTGTATTTTCCCGCCAATAGCAGCGGGGTATGGGAAGTGGCGGAAACCGTGCGCAAGAGCTATGTGTTGTTGCCCTGACCAGTGCCGGCTTCACCGGCATGACGTTTGCCTAGACGGGGCAGGGGGCTTGTCCTAAACTGGCCGCTGTCTTTTCAAGGTTGGCCCTACCGCTGGCCGCCCGGGCTCCTGTCATGAATGCCGCCTCCAAATTGCTTGCTGCTGTCCGCTTTCGCTGGCGAGTGCGCATTCCGCAGTCCCTGTGGCCGGAATTCGAGCATTACATCCTGCGCCAGCACCGGCCCTTTCTGTTGCTGACCAATATCATTGCCGCACTGGCTTTCTTTTCCTATGTACTGGCCGATGCCCTGCTGATACCCGATATGGCAGGTGTTTCGCTGCTGGTGCGCAGCGGCCTGTTGCTGGTGGCCATGGTGGATATCTGGCTGGTATTCGGCCGCAGCCGCAACATTCTGCTGATGGATCAGCTGATGCCGGTGCACGACCTGATTGCCACCCTGTCCTGGTTCGAGCTGCTCAAGCGCAGCCATTCGCCTGATGTACCGACCTTCCTGTATGCATCGCTGATCTTCATCGTATTTGCCAATCTGGGAGTCAGGGTATCGTTCAAGGGTGCTGTGGTCAGCTCGCTGGCCATTTCCGTGGCCATCATGGGCAATGTGGCGCTGATGAACCCGCAGGACAGCAAGCCTTTGCTGGTGTTTTCGCTGGTCTACCTGCCGGTGTTGCTGTTCTGCCTGTTCATGAGCTGGAGCACCACCACCAGCGTGCGGCTGGCGTTTTACGCGTCGCAGGAGCAGCGTCGGCGCAAGCACGAACTGTCCACCCTCAATCAGCGGCTGCAGATGCTGGCTTCTACCGATGCCCTGACCCGGGTGGGGAATCGCCGCGCCTTTGATTTGCAGCTGGAAGAGTTCTGGCTGCAGGCACAGCAGCATGGCCGCCCTTTTGCCCTGCTGCTGGTGGATATCGATTACTTCAAGCCTTACAACGACCATTACGGTCATCCGGCGGGGGACCATATCCTGGCCGATGTCGCCAGTGCCATGGTCAGCTGCCTGCGCAGCGGCCAGGCCCGGGCTTTCCGTTATGGCGGCGAGGAGTTTGCCATCCTGTTGCAAACCGGCAGCCGGGATGAGCTGCTGCACATTGCCCAGCGCGTACAGCAGCAGGTGGTGGCGCTCGAAGTAGAACACCACTACCGGCCTGACGGGCTGGGGCACCTTACCATCAGCCTGGGCGCCGCCCTCTCCAGCCTGCAGGGTCTGCTGCAGGCAACCGACTTGCTGGCCTGCTGCGACCGCATGCTGTATCACGCCAAACAGCAGGGGCGCAATCAGGTACAGCTGGCCCCGGACGGGACAGCTTCCCAATCGGCCTAGCTGTCGGCCTGCGCCAGTACCGCGCCCAGCAGGACATCGGCACCCATGCGGACATTATCGGGCAATGCGTCTTCCGCCTCGTTGTGGCTGATACCGCCCACGCAGGGGATGAAGATCATGGTGGTAGGACAGTGCCGTGCCAGATGGATGGCGTCGTGGCCGGCACCGCTGACAATCTCCTGATGCGGGTAGCCCAATGCCGTCACTGCCTGGCGCACGGCGGCAATGCAGTCGGAGTCAAACGGCGTGGCGGCGCTGAACCAGTGCTGCTGGATGTCGACCGTCAGGCCACGCGCCGCTGCCAGGTCCTGTAGTACGGCGCGGGCGCGTTGTTCCATGGCCGCGATCTGCGTGTCCTGATGGTGACGCAGATCGATGGTGAAGCGGACCTGGCCGGGTATGGTATTGCGTGAGGAGCCGGGGATGTCCAGCTGCCCCACCGTCACCAGGCCGTGTGGTTGGAATTCGTCCGCCAGTTGTTCCAGCCGGCAGATCATGCCACTGGCGGTGAACAGGGCATCGCGGCGCAGGGCCATGGGCGTGGTGCCGGCATGGGCCGGGCTACCGGTGACCAGCACATCCAGCCAGCAGATGGCCTGGCCACCGGTCACCACCCCGATGGGCAGGCCGGCCTGTTCCAGGATCGGCCCCTGTTCGATATGGGCTTCGAAATAGGCATCAAAAGGCCGACCCAGCGGCAGCTTGCCGGCCTGTCCGGCCAGTGCGGTGGCTACGCTGATGCCCTGTGCGTCTTCTGCTGCCAGGGCCTTGTCCAGCGGCAATACACCGCAAAACGCAGCCGAACCCAGCATGGCCGGAGTGAAACGCGCGCCTTCTTCATTAGTCCATACCGCAATTTCCAGCGGCTTGTCGGTGGTGATGCCGGCATCGTTCAGGCTGCGTACCACCTCCAGCGCGGCCAGCACACCATAGATGCCGTCAAAGCGGCCGCCGGCTGGCTGGGTATCCAGATGGCTGCCCATCACCACCGGCATGGCTTGCGGGTCGCGGCCGGGGCGGCGGGCAAACAGATTGCCAATGGCATCGGTGTCCAGGCTCATGCCGGCCTGGTGGCACCAGTCGGCAAACAGGGCGCGGCCGGCGAAGTCTTCCGCCGACAAGGCTAGCCGGCAATTGCCGCCTGCGGCGGTGGCACCAACTTTGGCCATGTCCATCAGGCTATTCCATAAGCGTGGACCATTCACGGTCAGCATTGTCGTTCTCCTCAATGTTTGTTTGCACGGCGGGGCTTCAGTAGCCCAGTGCCGGGTCGGCGCGATGTCGCAGGGTTTCACCTGTTGCCAGCCGCCGTGTGTTTTCTGCTATCTGGCTGGCAATGCAGCGCGCCGAGGCGGCCGAGGCCATGTGCGGGGTGACGGTGATGCCCGGCGTACGCCACCAGGGGTGATCTGCTGGCAGCGGTTCCTGCTCGAACACGTCCAGCAAGGCCGCACGCAGCTGGCCGCTGGCGAGGGCCGCTGCCAGATCCGCAGCCGCCACATGCTGGCCACGGCCACCATTCACCAGCACCGCGCCGGGGGCCAGTGCGGCAAACAGCTGGCTATTCAGCAGGCCTGCGGTGGCCGTAGTCAGCGGCAGCAGATTGATCAGCAGGTCGAGTCCGGCCAGGCAGTGTTGCAAGCCGCTGTCACCGTGGTAGCAGTCCACCCCGGCCAGCGTCTTGGGGCTGCGCGACCAGCCACGCACCACATAGCCGGCCCCGGCCAGATCCTGTGCCACTGCACTGCCCATCGAGCCCAGCCCCAGTACGCCTATCCGGTATTGCTTGGCAGGGCATTGTGGTGGCCGCTGCCAGCGCGCCTGGCGCTGGTTGGCCAGTGCCAGGTCGAAGTGGCGCTGATAGTGGATGACCGCCCAACGCATGAATTCCACCATGCCCTGGCGCTGTTCCGGGTCCACCACCCGGCACACCGGCAGTACCGGCAAGCTGCCGGCTGTGGCCAGATGCTCGATGCCAGCCGAGACCGAATGAATCAGCCGCAGCCGGGGTAGTGCCTGCAAGGAGCCGGGGGGTGGAAACCAGCAGGCGGCAACCTCGGCCTCTGCCGCACCTGCCTGGTGCGCTTGCAGCACGCACAGTGCGGGTGCCACCTGGGCAAAGGCCTGGCGCAGCTCTTCGACCAGTTCGGCATCGTCGGTGAGTAGAACCACCGCGCTCATGAGGCATAGCTTTGCTGTTGATCGGCAATCAGCGCCAGCGCCGCCTGCCAGCCCAGGGCGATGATTTCTTCCTCGTCGTCACGGGCAAACTGGGCCGAGGTGTGTTGGCGCACCGCCTCGCTGGGGTAGTGCAGCTGTGCGCCGCCGGCCATGGCCTGTACCTGCGCCTGACAGGCGCGCTCCAGGAAGTAGATTTCGTGGAAGGCTTCGGCCACCGAGCGGCCACCGGCGAGCAGGCCGTGATTGCGCAGGATCAGCGCCTTGTTGTGCGGGCCAAGGTCGGCCACCACCCGTTCGCGTTCCTCCAGCGACAGGGCAATGCCCTCGTACTCGTGGTAGCTCAGCCGGCCATAAAACTTGAGCGCATGCTGGGTAATCGGCAGCAGGCCGTGTTCCTGCGCCGACACCGCCATGCCGGCAGCGGTATGGGTATGCACCACGCAGTGCAGGTCGGGTCGGGCCATGTGCACGGCGGAATGGATGACAAAGCCTGCTTTGTTGACGCGCTGCACGTTACCGTCACCGCCTACCACATTGCCATACTGGTCGATACGCACCAGATCGGAGGCGCGCATGTGCTGGAACAGCACCCCGTAGCGGTTGATGAGGAAATGATGCTCGGGGCCGGGGATGCGTAGCGAAATATGGGTGTCGATCATGTCCGTCATGCGGAAATGGGCGATCAGCCGGTATAGCGCTGCCAGTTCGCAACGCGCCTGCCATTCTTCAGGGGAAAATCGGGTCGCTTGATTCATGAGGTTCTCCAGGGGTTAACGGACAAAGACCAGCTCGGCGGGTGTGCTCTGCCGCCGCAGGCGGGCCAGCCCGGCCACGCCGATAAAAGACACCAGGGATAGCAGTGAGAAGAACAGCGCCAGCGGCCACCATTGGCCAGCAAAGCGACTGGCCAGCCAGGTGCCGATCAGCGGCGTGGTGCCGCCGGCCAGGGCGCAGATCAGCTGGTAGGCCAGCGAAATGCCGGAATAGCGCAGCCGCACCGGGAAGGCCTCGACCATATAACCGGCAATCACTGCATACAGGCCGGACAGGGTGACTACCGCCATGGCGATGCCCACGGTCATCAGCAGGATGTTGCCGGTTTGCACCAGCAGGAACATGGGATAGGGCAGCACCACGCACAGCAGGGAGACGATCTTGAGGAAGCGCCCCTCGCCGATCTTCTCGGCCAGCAGCGCGGAACAGGGCTGCGACAGGAATTGCAGGATGGTCACCAAAAACAGCGTGTCCAGAATGGTGGAACGGGCAATGCCCTGATACTGGGTCACATAGGTGATCATGAAGGTGTTGGTGAAGAAGAAGCCGGCCGAGCCAATGGTGACGGCGGCGGCAGCGAACAGGATTTCGCGCCAGCAATCGCGCACCACTTCCAGCACCGGATATTTCGCCGTGCTTTGTTCGGCCTGTACCGCCTTGAATTCCGGCGACTCATCCACGCCGATGCGGATGGCCAGCCCCACGCACATCAAGAGGCCGCTGGCCAGAAACGGCAGACGCCAGCCCCAACTGAGAAAGTCGGCCTGCTCCAGCGAGGTGACCAGCCGAAAGGCAATCAGCGACAGAATCAGCCCGGCCGGGCTGCCCAGCTGGGCAAACGAGGCATAAAAGGTTTTGCGTTTGGCAGGAGCGTGTTCGCTGGCCATCAGCACGGCACCGCCCCACTCGCCCCCTACAGAAATGCCCTGGATGAAGCGCAGCACTACCAAGCCAATGGGTGCCCAGATGCCGGCGCTGGCGTAGCTGGGCAACAGGCCGATGCCAGCGGTGGCCACGCCCATCAGCATCATGGTGAACAGCAGCATTTTCTTGCGCCCCAGGCGGTCACCCAGATGACCGAACACCACCCCGGCCATGGGACGGGCGATAAAGCCGACGGCAAAGGTGGCAAAGGCAGCCAGCGTGCTCAGCGTGGGGTCGTGGCTGGGAAAAAATACCGGCCCCAGCACCAGCGCAGCCGCGGTAGCGTAGATGTAGAAATCGTAAAACTCGATGGTGGTGCCAATGAAGGCTGCCGCCGCAGCTCGGCGCGACTGGCTGGAGGCTTGGGTCATGGGAGATTCCTCTTTGTAGATACGTGTTCGAGATCGGGTGACATGCACGTCGGTCTGCGCTCTAGTGGCGCGTTGAGGGTTTATCGCATGGGCATTATCATTAGTAAAATTATCAAAACTGAAATTTGAAATAAGCAAAGCTAATGACAAAAAGGTAGGCCGAACATGGCAAAAACCACAGGAATAACCCAGGCCAACATGACAGCAGGGCGGCGTTTTCTGAACGACAGGCTGGATTGGAATCTGCTACGGACTTATCTGGTAATCGCTCAGGAAAGCAGCATCAGCCGGGCTGCAGCCCGCCTGCATGTCACACAGTCGGCGGTAAGCCAGGCTTTAAAACGGCTGGAAGAACAGTTGCAATGCACACTGATACTGCGGCAAGGGACGCGTTTTGCACTGACGGAAACCGGTGATGAAATTTTCCGCATCGCCAGCGACATCTACAGCAATGTGTCGCGACTGAGCGCCGCACTGGAAAACCGTAGCGAGAACATGCAGGGCAAGGTGCGCATCCTGTGCGCTACCGGGCTGGAGGTGGACAGCTACGATACCTATCTGGCCCGCTTTCACCAGCAGTTCCCACGGGTGGAGCTGGAAGTGGAAGTCATGCGCAGCGCCGACATCATCAGCGGCCTGCTGCAAAAAACCGCCACGCTGGGGCTGGGCTTGTGCCGCTTGCCGCAGGCACGGCTGGAGCGGCGCTGCCTCATCACCCAGCGTTATGCGTTTTACTGCGGCCGCAGCCATCCGCTGTTCGGGCAAGGCGATCTGACACTGGAGTCGCTACAGGGACAGCACTTTGTCAGTTTCAGCAGCGACCAGTTGGGCGGCAATCTGTCTCCACTTGCCATCTTCCGAGACCAGCAGGGTTATACCGGCAAAATCATCGCTACCGCCTCCAGTCTGGAAGAAGTACGCCGGCTTGTGCGCGCTGGATATGGCATCGGCAGCCTGCCTGAGCATGTGGCAGCCCGCGATGTGGAACAGGGCGAGCTATGGCGCTTGCCTCCGGCCAACGGCATTGCCGATCTGGACATCTATCTGCTGTGGAACCGCGAACAAAAGCTCGGCTCTGCGGAAAGTGTTTTTCTGGAAGGATTGCAGCACCAGCTGCTGACGCCGGCAGAGGGCCGCAGCGTATAAGCCGGCAGCCGGGGCGGGTTGGGGCACTTTACCATCAGCCTGGGTGCCGCCCTCTCCGTCCTGCAGGGCCTGCAGCAGGCAACCGACTTGCTGGCCTGCTGCGACCGCATGCTGCATCACGCCAAACAGCAGGGGCGCAATCAGGTACAACTGGCCCCGGACGGGACAGCTTCCCAATCGGCCTAGCTGTCGGCCTGCGCCAGTACCGCGCCCAGCAGGACATCGGCACCCATGCGGACATCGTCCGGTGTTGCGTACTCGGCCTGGTGCTGAGCAGGGTTTTTGCGGCAGGGGATGAAGATCATGGTGCTGGGGCAGTGCCGTGCCAGGTTCATTGCATCGTGGCCCGCACCGCTGACAATGTCCTGGTGCGGGTAAGCCAGCGCCGTTACCGCCTGGCGCACGGCGGCAATACAGCCGCTGTCAAACGGCGTGGCCATGCTGAACCAGTGCCGCCGTATGCTGACATCCAGCCCGCGTTGTGCCGCCACCTGCTGTAATAGCTGGCGGGTTTGTTGTTCCATGGCGGTGATCTGCACATCCAGCGGGTGACGCAGATCCACGGTAAAGCGCACCTGCCCCGGAATGGTATTGCGTGCTGCCGCGGTAATCAGCAGTTGCCCCACCGTGACCAATCCGTGTGGCTGGTGTTCTGTGGCCAGCTTTTCCAGCTGGCCTATCATGGCGCTGGCTCCCAGCAGCGCATCCCGTCGCAGTGCCATCGGTGTGGTGCCGGCATGGGCTGTACTGCCGTTCACTTCCACATCCAGCCAGCAGATGGCCTGGCCACCGGTCACGATGCCGATGGGCAGGCCGGCCTGTTCCAGCACCGGCCCCTGTTCGATGTGGGCTTCAAAATAGGCGGCAAAGGGGCGTCCCAGCGGCAGGTCGCCGCCATGGCCGGACAGCGCGGTGGCCACGCTGATGCCACGCCCGTCTTCGGTTGTCAGCGCCTGCAGCAGCGGCACATCGCCACAAAAGGTGGCCGAGCCCAGCATGGCCGGTGCAAAGCGCTCGCCGGCCTGGTTGATCCATACGGCAATTTCCAGCGGTCTGGTCGTGGTGATGTCGGCATCGTTCAGGCTGCGTACCACCTCCAGTGCGGCCAGTACGCCATAGCTGCCGTCAAAACAGCTACCGCCAGGGCGGGTATCCAGATGGCTGCCCATCACCACCGGGCTGGCGTCCTTGTCGTGTCCGGCCCGGCGCGCATACAAGTTGCCGATGGCATCGGCATCCAGACTCATCCCGGCCTGATGGCACCAGTCGGCAAACAGGGCGCGGGCGGCAAAATCCTCGGCAGACAGCGCCGGTCTGCTTTCCCCCATTTCGTCCATGGCGATCAGGCTATCCCACAAACGCTGGCCATTTACCTTGAGCGGCATGTCGTTTCCCATGATTGTTTCCTGCCTCAGCAGCCCGCTGCCGGACTGATTTTTACCACGACATGACAGGCAGGCCGGTGCATCTGATGCTCTGGAATAAGGCTATCCAGGGCCTTTGCCGTCAGCGCTTCCTTCGCTAGCTGCGTGGTCGTGATGTCGGTCTGGCCGCGCCGGGTAACAGGCTGATGCCGGGTGGTCCGCTGGCAGCGGGGCTGCCATTTTGCGGAAGAAAATCGGGCTGGGGCGTGCATGTGGCTTCTCCGGTAAAGGTAAGGCATGGCCGGGCTAACAGCGCCGGGGCTGCCGGGTTCGACATGACAGCAGTTCGTTGCCCTCTACACGAGAAGTCCGATCTGGAAGAGTGATTGATTTTCCTGAAAATATTCCCGGAAAACGGGTGGAGCATCAGCGAGGACGGGGTGGCCGCGCTGCGGGCAACATTAAAGCCCGGTAGGGAAAAACCAGCTGGCGGCAAGGGGCGGACGCGGCCAGTATCCCGGCTGCATGGGCGGGGCCGGGAATACAGCCTTGCCGGATGGCGGCAAAGATTGCCTCCAGGCGGAAAAAAAGGGCGTAAAGAACTGTAAAGCCAGGATAAACAAGAGGAATTTTGCCGCAATTTGGTCTGGCATCAAAATTGCTGTATCGGGGCAAGACCCTGCCGACCTTGCTGGTTTGTGCCGGGATACAACCGTAACCGCACTTAGTCTTTCACCGGAGTCCACCGCAATGGCCATGCCGATTTCGCCCGTCAGCAGCTACAACAGCTATACCCCCAAGACCAACAGCACCAACCGTCAGACGCCCTCCAGCACCCCGTCTGCCACGGCACCGGCAGCCGACCAGCCGGCCAATCAGGGCAGCACCCTCGGTTCGATGATCAACACCAAAGCCTGATCCCCCTGCCTGGATGGCAGAGGGAGCGGATCTGTTGCCAGAGCAGGTGCCGACAGCGGCACCGGTAGTGCTTATCAAACCTGGTAGCGATCCAGAATATCGCTTTGCATCCTGGCCAGCGCATCCAGTTGCGCAGCATTCAGTGCCGTGTTCTGGGCCGCTGCACTGGCTTCTTCCGATGCCTGTGCCGTGCGTTCCACCATGGCAGCTATATTGTTGCTGGCCTCACCCTGCTGCTGGATGGCAGCAGCCACGGCATCACTCCCCTGTACCGCAGCCCCGGCCAGCTCGCCAATGTGCCGCATGGCAACGGCGGCCTGATCGGCACGGTTTACCCCCACCTTTACCAGCTCTTCCGCTTTTTGCATCTGCGTGGTTGCATGGCTGGCATTGCCCAGCATGGCTTCGATGGTGGATGAGATTTCCTGGGTTGATTTGCTTGTGCGTTCCGCCAGCTTGCGTACTTCGTCGGCCACCACGGCAAAGCCACGCCCCTGCTCACCGGCGCGGGCGGCTTCAATGGCGGCGTTCAGTGCCAGCAAATTGGTTTGGTCGGCGATATCGCGGATTACGTTGATGACCGTAGCCACCTCGCCGCTGTGCGCTTCCATTTCGTGAATGCTGCTGGCCGATAGCGTTACCACCTGTGAAATCTGGTGGATGTCCTTGATGGTCTGCTCGATGATGCTGCTGCTGTCCTGCACCAGTGTCTGGGCTGATTTGGCACCATCGCTCTGTTCTACCGACTGTGCAGCCACATGATTGATGCTGACTGTCATCTGTTCGATGGTGGCGGCAATATTGGCGGATGCCTCACTCTGCGCACCGGATGCCATGGATACCTCGCCAGCGGTTTGCGACAGCTCCTGCGAGGCAGTCTTTACCTGGCGCGCACCGTCGGCCAGCTGGCGCATGGCCTGTTGCAAACCTTCCAGCATGCGGTTGAACGCCGTGGCGGTACGGCCGATTTCATCCTGGCTGTTGCTTTGGGCACGCAGGCGGAAATCACGCTGCTCGCTGACTGCCTCTATGGTGTGTTCGATCTGGCTCAGGCCCCGGCTGATATTGCGGTACAGCAGCCAGCCCATGACACCGCTTACCAGCAGCGCCAGTGCCATCAGCCCCACTGCCACCGCAAAAACCTGCTGGTAGGTTCGGTTGTTTTCCTGCACCAGCAGCGCGGCCTGGCGGTGATTGAACCTGGCATGGTCCTCCACGGCAGTCATCAGCAGGGCTGCCGTCTTGGCAAATTCATTGTTGATGATGGCCGTGGCCTGCTCGGTCTGGTTGTTGCGCGACAGGGCGAGGATCCGGCTGCGCCCTTCGCGGTACTGCGCCATCATCGCCTTGTCAGCCTCCAGTAACTGGCTATCTTCGGCGCTGGCGCTGTCATTGATGTGATACTCATTCATCAATCTGTCAAAGCGCTGGTCGGCCTCGGCCAGATTGCTTTCTGCGGTGGCTTTCTGTTCTGCCGTGGCCGCCAGCACGTGGCGCAGGGTGTTGGCGCGAATGTCCGCCACGGCCCGCAAAGTACCCTGCATGGTTTTCAGGTCGGGAAGGGTGTTGTTCTGCACATAGACAAAGCGCTGTTGCCCGGCGTGCAGTGCGCTGATGGCATAGCCACCCACCAGCAGCATGCCGGCCAGTGCAATCGATAAAGTCAGCAACAATTTTTTCGTGATGGTCATCGTAACCCCCAAAATGAAGACAAGTTGTCACTACCGGTTCAATACAGAACAAGAGCATATTGAATACTAAAACGTTACAGCAACTGTACTTAGTCCAATAACGACTTACTTTATGCCTTTATTTTTACAAGAAAGGATAAATGCCAATAACATTTAATGGAGATGGCAAGTGCAGCAGCCCAGAGCGTGTTGCCTGTTTGCCAGGTAGCGGATAGTCGCGGCAGACTGCCATTTTCCGGTAGAAGAAAAACACTGCCCTTGCCTTGAATCAGTAATTTCTTATGTGTTGCTATTCTTTTACACCGGCATGGCAAAGTCCCTTGCCCGTGGATGCCATACCGGCGGGGCATGGTCGCCTGCAGCGATGCTGCTGTCGCACAGGGCAAAACCATGCTGGCAGAAATGTTAAACACTCGAAGCATTCCCCGCGGTAATGCCGCGTCATGCCAAATCAGGAGAAAGCCGTGACCGTTACCATGAAACCCCTGTACTGCAGCCTGCTGCTGGCTACTGCCTGTACGCTGTCTGTTCCGGCTTTTGCTGCGGATGAGCAAGTGGTCAAGATTGGCCTTACCGGCCCGCTTACCGGCCCGCAAGCCGCCACGGGCAAGGACGATGAAAATGGTGCGCGCATGGCGCTGGACTACATCAACGCCCAGGGCCTGGTAATTGCGGGCAAGAAAACCCGCTTCGAGCTGATGTCCGAAGACGATAGCGCCGACCCGCGCACGGGCATGAGCGTGGCCCAGCGATTTGTCGATGCCAATGTCAGTGCCGTGCTGGGGCCGTACAACTCCGGCGTGGCCATTCCCATTTCCAAGCTGCTCAACGACGCACAAATCGTGATGGCCACCGTGGCGTCCAATCCCCGTGTCACCCTTAACGGCTACCCCTATGTGTTCCGCATCGGCAATACCGACAGCCAGTCCGGCACCCGCATGGCCACCTTTGCCGCCAAAAACCTCAAGGTGAAAAAGTTTGCCGTCATCGACGACCGCACCGCCTATGGCCAGGGACTGGCCGACGAATTTGAAAAGGCCGCCAAGGCCAATGGCATCCAGATTGCCACCCGTGAATACACCAATGACAAGGCCACGGAATTCACCGCCATCCTTACCAAGATAAAAGGCCTGAAAGTGGATGGCGTGTTCTACGCCGGTTACCACGCCCAAGGCGGCCCGCTGCGCAAACAAATGGCCCAGCTGGGCATGGACAACTACCTGTTGGGCGGCGATGGCATCTGCAACGAAGAAATGCTGAAACTGGGCGGCAAGGCCGTGGACGACAAAGTATATTGCCCGCAGGGTGGCCCGGTGCTGGAGCAGAGCAATGTCGGCAAAACCTTCAAGGCCGCCTACAAGAAGCGCTTTAACAGCGAACCGCTGACCTATGCCGCATCCATGTACGATGGCCTGATCCTGCTGGCCAAGGCCATGCAGAAGGCCAACTCCACCGACCCGAAAAAGTACAAGCCGGTACTGGCGGCCTTCTCCTACCAGGGCGTGGCCGGCAGCTATGCCTTTGACGACAAGCACGACCTGAAAAACTCGCCCATCAGCGTCTACGCCTTCCGTAATGGCCAGCTGGTAGCACTCAACTGAGTGCAACTTCATCCGCAAGAAAACCAACAGGCCCGCATTACGCGGGCCTTGGTGTTTTCAGAAACAGGGCAAGCTTTAGTTGAAGGGCGTCGGACGCGGCGTATTGTTGCTGGAGGCTGGCAAAATCGGCAATACAATACGCGGCTGCTGGCCGGTCAGCGTATGCAGGAAGGCCACGATATCGCCTACCTCCTGCTGACTGAAGCTGCGCCCCAGCTGCAACTGGCCCATGGTGGTGACAGCGGCTTCCAGCGTAGGCGCGCCAGCGTCATGGAAGTAAGGCGCACGCAGCGCCACATTACGTAGCGACGGCACCTTGAACGCCATGCGGTCGGCATCCTTGCCGGTTACGCCAGCCCGGCCCTGAGCCGGGTTACTGGTTTGATACGGCGCTACCAGGCCCATCTTCTGGAAGGAATTCCCCCCCACTGCCGGGCCGTTGTGACAAGCCACGCAGCCTGCAGTCTTGAAGGTTTGATAGCCGCGCAGCTCCTGGGTGTTCAGTGCCTTCTTGTTGCCCTTCAGCCATTGGTCAAAGTGCGAATCCGGCGTCACCAGGGTTTCCTCAAACGCAGCAATCGCCCGGGTAACTTCCTGCATGGAGATCTGCTTGTGGCCGAATACCTTGTCAAACTCGTTTACATAGGCCGGGATCGAGCGCAGCACATCCAGCGCCAACACATGGTTGGATGCCATTTCCTTGGGGTTGGCAATCGGGCCGCTGGCCTGTTCTTGCAGGGATTTGGCGCGACCATCCCAAAACTGCGCCACATTCAGGCTGGAATTAAGCACGGTGGGCGAACGAATCGGCCCTTGTTGCCAGTGATCCCCAATCGAGGAAGTCAGGTTGTCGCTGCCGCCAGTGGCCAGGTTGTGGCAGGAATTACATGAAATAAAGCCGGACTTGGACAAGCGTGGTTCAAAAAACAGCTTCTTGCCCAACTCCACCATGGCCGGATTCTTAATCAGCGGTTTGGACAGTGGCTGAATCGGCTCGCTTTGAATGCTGGGTGCCGCCGTAGCCGAAATTACCATCATCAAGGGAAGAGCCAGACCAATATATTGCAAGTAGCGCATTGTTTTCTCCGTTGGCGTTAAAAATTCAATTCCAAAATGTAAAAATAATCAGGCGGTGTGCAATGCTGTTCTTAAACAATATCTATTCGCGGTAGCGAATATTTAATCTGCAGTAGCTTATTAAATGGCAGCAGAATCCCCTGGCAGTTTTTCACTGGGAAAAACAACGCCATATTGAATAAAACAAAGCATTGATATGAATGTGGTTTTTAATTGCTGCAACAATGCAGCAGATTGATTCCTGCAGATTTGCGACAGATCAAATCGGAGAAATTAAAACCATGCTGAATGAATTGATATTTTCAATTCATTCAATAGCTAAAAAATATCAGCCAGACACGACAGGGAAGGGGAGATAAGCAATTTGCCAACAGACCAAATAATGTCAGGCCATCGCAGGGCGCATGATGAAAGCCCGCCGTGCTGCTGAAATGAAGTCATATTGCATGAAATGGCCATCGTGGCCACAAGGTCTGCCGGAGAAAACAACGAACGGAAAAGGTGGAATCTGCCGCGTGGCAGGCAGGGACGTGCAGGGTGAACCTACTTCCAGATAAAGCCAAAGCCCAAGATCAGGACGATCAACAGGCACAGCATGCCGATGCCGCACATTTTTTCGATCAGGAAATCCAGACAAAAAACCAGCACCCGGCATAGCTTGCTGGCCACGGTTTCCCTGGAGGAAAAGCCAATGACTGGCTTTGCTGTTTCACTTTGCCTGAAGAAAAGCATGGCTTGATGGCTCTTAACAATTATTACCATGCGACAATAATTGTTAAATTATGGTAAGGCAAGATATTGGGTGCGTAATACTCTGTTAAATAATGAAAATAAACAAATGTCATTATTGCGGAATGCCGTGCTGACCAGCGCTGTGCGGTATGCCCCCACTGTTAACTGCAACTGCCCGCAGCGGGATGAGGGGCAGATTTACCATCGGTTTGCCCGCTGCCAGCCTCTGTCAGGTTCGCACGGCCCGCCTTGCCGGGTGGCCAGGGCTAACGCAAATACAGCTCTGCGCTGGCGCGGCGTAATTGCTGGTGGGTAAGCGACAAAATGCGGTAAACATCTTCGGTGGACAACGGCGGACTGCGTTTATCGCCCAGCATGCCCAGCAACTGGGCAAGGGTCTGCAGACTGCCGTTCAGGTCGGTCTCCACCCGATCCAGCCTGGCTTCCAGTTGGCGGCACAGATTTAACAGCTGTTGCCAGCGTACTTCTACCCGCGGGTCCTGCTCTGGGCCCAGTGCCAGTTGCAGATTATTCAGGCCAACATGCAAACGGCCCAGCGGCAGGCAGACCTGGCGCAGAAAAGCAGCAAACTCGGAATCAGGATGGGATAAGGAATGGGGCTGGGACGGCGGTGGTTGCGGAGTACTGCTCATGACAAAACCCTCCGAGAAATAGGTTTTGGCCTACGCGCCCGACGCCAATCGGGGGTGGCAGGCACATGGCAGGATTGGCGTTACCGGAATCTCGGAACCGGCGTCTCCGAAGAGACTCCCGCCAAGGCCTGCCGTCGAAAGGCAAAGCAATGGCGTGAGAACTGGAGCGCATTGTGCTTACGCCGCAGTTCCCGAGATTCCAACGGGACGCCAATCCCGGTGCCGCTATTGAACGACACGAGGCGATTATCAGCCGGGAAGGGTGCCAGAAGCAAGGCAGATAGCCTCCCTGACGCCAACATCCGACCAGACAACACGGCGTGGATGGCCGCGATATTTCAGGACTGAGTGCGTATGAGCAGTAACAACAAAACCACCTCTACGATAGAGGAGGCAAAGCCTGCGCTGCTGCCTAAGCTGCGGTTTCCGGAGTTCCGGCACGCAAGTAGTTGGACAACAGTAAAACTTGGGGCGGTTGCAACCATCAGTACGCAGAAAGCAGGCAATAGCATTTGTGTGCCGATGAGCATCACAACTGGCGTGGGGCTTGTGAGCCAAGAAGAAAAATTTGGCCGGGTGATCGCGGGGGAGTCATACAAAAATTACTTGCTCTTGAAACCAAACGATTTTGCCTACAACAAGAGTGCTACCAAGGAGTATCCCGAAGGCTTTCTCACCTTGTACACGGGTAATGAGTTGGCCGCAGTCCCGAATAGCATCTTCACCTGCTTTCGCATCAACGGGGATTCGCCAGATGTGCGGTTTCTGAACTACCAATTCTCAGACAACCTGCATGGGCGCTGGCTGCGTAAATTCATTCAGGTCGGTGCGAGGGCGAATGGCTCTTTGAGCATTAATGACAGTGATTTGATGGCACTTCCCGTTCCCTTGCCGGTGGGTGCTACATCTGTTGTCGAGCAACAAAAGATCGCCGATTGTCTCAGTTCGTTGGACGAACTGATCACTGCACAAGCGCGAAAAGTGGACGCACTCAAGACCCATAAAAAAGGGCTGATGCAGCAGCTTTTCCCCCGCGAAGGTGAGACCCAACCCCGTCTACGGTTTCCGGATTTTCAAAATGCAGGGAAATGGGAAGGCAAGACTCTAAATGATATTGCAAAAATTACCTCAGGAAGTACCCCTTCCAGATCAAATCCGGAATTCTTTACTGGGGGCTCTATTCCTTGGGTCAAAACAACGGACTTAAACAATTCGTTTATCGTTGAGACGGAAGAGAAAATTACATCTAAAGCCAAGGCTCGGATCAATCCAGCGGGTTCGGTCTTGATTGCGATGTATGGCGGCTTTAACCAGATTGGAAGAACAGGTTGCTTGAGCAACTCTGCTGCAACTAATCAGGCAATTTCGGTTTTGGTGCTAGATCGAAAGGCGGCGGTGCCTGCATACGTTCTCGCTTGGTTGAACGCTAAGGTTGAAGTCTGGAGGCGGATAGCCAGCAGCAGTAGAAAGGACCCAAATATAACGGGTTCAGACGTTGCTAAGTTCTCTATTGTTTTACCCGAATTGGATGAGCAGCAACGAATTGCCTCCTGCCTCAGCAGTCTTGACGATGTAATCACTGCCGAAACCCAACAGCTTGAAGCCCTCAAGACCCTCAAGAAAGGGCTGATGCAGCAGCTACACCCTGCGCGCCACCGAGGACACGCCATTCTTCCATCACGTTGCATCCCTCGCCGAACTGCAATTGGCGGCGGCTCCCGATACTGGCAAGCTCTATACCTTTCATTTCAACGCCCTGCGCAGCATCATGGAAAAAACCGCATCCTTCTTTGGCCATACAGATATTTCCTTCTGCCTCAAGGCGCTGAACACCGAAGATGTGGCGCTCTACAACCGTGCCTTGAACCTGCTCAGCCATGGCAAATATCTACATACAAAATCTGTCGACTGACACAGAACGTGAAAAACGAGGTCTTGAAAATCAAGCAATTTTTCACTTTTTGTGGCAATGAAGTGGGCCTTTCATGACACAGAAAGTGAAAAAATCCCCATTTTTTGCCACAAAACTTGAAAAAACTCCCAAGACCCTTCCAAATCAAGCATTTACAAAAATCGTATTGCTGAACTCTTGGTAGTCCATCTACCAGAGATGTTGGTCCGGTCCAGGACGGTCCTGGCGTAGGCGGTTCCGAATGACCAGCCGGACCCGCCGCGTTCGTATGGTTCATTGATGGCTCTTTCCTGCTAGGGATCTTCCCCTGTCGCTCGCTCGATCAGTTCGAGCACTTCGTACATGAGCTCGGCAAGCTCGGGCAGCTTGGTCGAGACGACCTCGCGGTGACGATCCGTGATATGCAAAATGCATTGCATCACTTCATCTGAATTCCGAATCAAGGCCACCAAATATCCCCCTGACGGTCCTCGCTCCCCTGTTATCCAGTTCTTCACTGTTCGCTCGCTGGCTCCCGTCCACCGCATCACAGTCTTGGTTGCGCGATGGGATCGTCCTAGCTCCTTCTGCAAAGCCTCTGAAATTTGAACGGCATAATCTATTTCGGAGCCATTAGTCGGCTCATTCGGCAAAACCTTGCACTTTTTCGGCAACATCTTTCCGATTCCTCCCGCTAAATTGAGAAATGGAACCACCACGCCGGCAATCGCCTCGTCGATGCCGGACGCCTGGCTCACCATCCGTTGAACAGGCCAGTAAAGCAGGAGCTCGCCATGAACCACTTGTCGAGCAGCGGTACAGCAAGGACGCAATACCCCTACCCCGTCAGGGCAGCGGCATATGTCCGCATGTCGACCGAGCACCAGCAGTACTCC
Source organism: Aquitalea sp. (assembly GCF_030150775.1). Classification (NCBI taxonomy): domain Bacteria; kingdom Pseudomonadati; phylum Pseudomonadota; class Betaproteobacteria; order Neisseriales; family Chromobacteriaceae; genus Aquitalea; species Aquitalea sp. The sequence continues at coordinate 67,628 of NZ_JASLFG010000030.1, read as the reverse complement.
ACAGAAAACCAGGCGGCCGCCCTGTTCCTGTACGCACAGCAACGAAACATTGAGATTGTCCGCACTTACGCTGACGAGGGGAAAAGTGGCTTGCGCCTGGATGGCCGGGATGCGCTGAAGAACCTGCTGGATGACGTCGAGACAGGGGCTGCCGATTACTCAACCATTCTGGTTTACGACGTCAGCCGCTGGGGGCGCTTTCAGGATCCCGACGAAAGTGCCAGTTACGAGATTCGCTGCAAGCATGCCGGTGTGTCCGTCCAATACTGTGCGGAGCAGTTCGTCAATGACGGCAGCCCGGTGTCGAGCATCATCAAGAGCGTCAAACGCACCATGGCTGGGGAATACAGCCGTGAGCTATCGGTAAAGGTATTTGCCGGCCAAGCTCGGTTGATCGAGCTGGGTTACCGGCAAGGTGGCCCTGCCGGCTATGGATTGCGCCGGCAGTTGGTCGATCACACCGGGGCACCCAAAGCCCTGCTGACACGAGGAGAGCACAAGAGCATCCAGACGGACCGGATCATCCTGATCCCGGGCCCGCCGGAAGAAGTGGCCACCGTTGGAGACATCTACCGCGCCTTCGTGGAGGAAGGGCATAGCGAACGGGAAATCGCCGGCCTGTTGAACCAGCGTGGCATACCGACTGACCTAGGGCGGCCGTGGACACGTGGTACGGTGCACCAGGTATTGATCAACGAGAAGTACATCGGCAACAACGTCTGGAACCACGGTTCCTTCAAGCTGAAAAACCAACGCGTGCGGAACAACCCGGAGCAATGGGTACGGGCTGACGGGGCGTTTGAACCCATCGTCAACAAAACCCTGTTCGATGCGGCCCAGGCCATCATCCTGTCCCGCTCGTATCGCCTGTCGGACGAAGAAATGCTGGATGTGCTGCGCACGCTATACCGGCAGCAGGGTTACCTGTCCGGCCTGGTGATCGACGAGGCAGAAAACTGCCCGTCCAGCAGCGCCTACCAGAGCCGGTTCGGCAGCCTGCTGCGCAGCTATGCCCTGATCGGCTACACCCCGGACCGGGATTTCAGCTACCTTGAGATCAATCGCAGCCTGCGGGAGCGTTACCCCCACCTGGTCGAGGAAACCATCGAGCACATCGAATCTTTGGGCGGGCGGGTTGTGAAAGACCCGGAAACCGATCTGCTCACCATCAACGAGGAATTTACCGTTTCCCTGGTGCTCAGCCGCTGCCGGGAAACCCCAGCCGGCTCGAGCCGCTGGATCATTCGCTTCGACACCGGGTTGTTCCCGGACATCACCGTCGCGGTGCGCATGTCCCCGGATGGTACCGAAGCATTGGATTACTACCTGCTGCCGGCGATCGATATGACCCTGCCGAAGCTGAGGCTGGCACAGCAAAACGAAGCCGGGTTGGAGATCTACCGGTTCGACACACTGGAGCCCCTGTTCGCTCTGGCGCAGCGCACTTCCCTGCGGGAGATGCTGTCATGACACTCCTGCCACCTGCCCTGCACCACCTAAACAGTGAATCGGAGATCCATCTGATCGAGTTGGATCGGATCCGGGTGCTCAACCCGCGCGTGCGCAACAAGAAGATTTTTGCCCGCCTAGTGGAGAACATTGCCACCCTGGGGCTGAAACGGCCGATCACCGTTGCGGAAAGAAGGACGGACGAGACCGGGCAGAACTACGACCTGATCTGCGGACAGGGGCGCTACGAGGCCTACCAGATGCTGGGGGAGAAGGAGATTCCCTGTGTCGTGGTTCAGGCCTCCGAAGTCGACCGTTACCTGATAAGCCTGGTGGAGAACCTGGCCCGGCGTAAGCATTCCAACCACGACCTGCTGGATGCCGTCCGGATACTGGAGGACCGGGGCTATACCAACTTGCAGATCGCGCAAAAGACCGGTCTGGACCCCAGCTACATCAACACCATCATCTATCTGCTGCGCCAGGGGGAGGAACGGTTGATCGGTGCCGTCGAGAGCGGCTGGCTGTCGATCCATATGGCGGCTCAGATTGCTAGGTCGGGCGACGCCGAAATTCAAACCTCGATGATGCAGGCCTACGAAACAGGCATGCTCAAAGGGGAGCAGTTGATGCGGGTCCGGCGGCTGATCATGCAACGGAACGCATTCGGTAAAGGCTATCGGAGAGGATGGCACCGCCGCGGCAATAAGGATGTTTCCCCGCAGAAGCTCGTGAAAACCTACCAAGCGGAGGTCCGGCGGCAAAGACTGATGGTCAAGAAGGCCGAGATCAACGACCAACGCCTCCTGTTCGTCACCACCGCCTTGCGCCGTCTGATGGCTGACGAGCATTTCCTGACCTTGCTCCGGGCCGAGAATATTCAGGACATGCCGCAACCGCTCGCGGAGCGGGTACGTGGCGGGGGGCGAGCATGACACAGGTGCGCTTGGGGTTCGAGGCGGAAACCATCCGGGTGCCAATCCAGCATATCTTGCCGACCCGCTTGGTCAGCCAGGACGTGCTGAAGTCGGTCAAGTACCAAGCTATTCGGGCCTCGATCCGGGAACTCGGCATCATCGAGCCGCTCGCTGTCCACCCGGAGAAGCGGGTTAACGGCGATGCCCAGCATTTCATCTTGTTGGATGGCCATTTACGGTTGGAAGCGCTGAAGGAACTGGGTGATCAGGAAGTCGTTTGCCTGGTATCCACTGACGACGAAGGGTTCACCTACAACCGCCAGATCAACCGGGTCAGTGCGGTCCAGGAACACCGGATGATCCTCACCGCGATCAAGAAAGGGGTGCCGGCCGAACGCATCGCTCAGGTGCTCAATGTCAATGTCGATCGCATCCATGAACGCCAGCACCTGTTGGACGGCATCGCCCCGGAAGTGGTCGAGCTGCTCAAAGATAAGATGATCGGCCAGCATGTGTTTCGCGTACTACGCAAAATGAAACCGATGCGCCAGATAGAAGCGGCCGAGATGATGCTCTCGGCCAACCGGTACACCCAAAGCTATATCGACATGATTCTGGTGGCAACCCGGCCAGAGCAGTTGATCGACAAGAAGAAGACCAAACACTCAGAGGTTACATCGGAAGACATCGCTCACATGGAGCGTGAGATGGAAAAGCTCCACCACGATTACCAGCTTGTGGAAGAGACGCTGGGTGAGACCATGCTGGTGCTGGTCGTTGCTAAAGGCTATATCTCACGGCTGATGCGCAACGAGGCCGTTTCGGACTACCTGAAGCGCCATCACAAAGACCTGTCGGAAGAACTCGCTTCAGTCATGGAGGCGATCACGACTGATACTCGAAATCAAGAGCGAGAGTAAATAGCCAAACAGGGGGCTTCTACAAGACTGTGTGGTTGTTCCCCTGCCTGCGCCAGAAGGGGCTAGAGAACGAGGAAGTATACGATCCAAGGTTTTGACACAGCTCATAAGCGAATGTAGCATCGACTCAGTACAATAGCATCTTAGCATCACAAAGGTGACCCCAGTTTACTCCGGCTCATGAACTTGGACACGAAGTAATGAAGTGCTATTTATATTGGTCAACTATATCGATCATAGACGTTTTAAAATCCTAGGCTCGCAGGAAACGGACATCTATTCTACAGATGCTCCAGTGGGCTAACACTTACCAGCAGGCCTCTTACCTTGATATTCCGGGGCCAATCAATCCCGAACAACCTAACAGGATTAAATTAGAAAACAAATGACGCTCTTGCGCTCATTCAACTTGCCACGCGACCAAAACCGGATCGTTGCCTTACCACCCAATTCAAAAAACAAAAATCGCATTACTGTTCTACTTGGAATCAACGGCACGCAGAAAAGCACGATCCTTCGTGGGTTATTGGATGATGCGCTCACTAGTTCTATTGGATCCCGCAACTCCAAGACTATCAGTGTCAACGCTGTATGGAGTGATGCTCCTCCTTCACGGGTAATCGCAGTTTCTTCAGTCCCTAACGACCGCTTCCCTTCAAAGCAACGTTTTGGTCCAGTGGGCCTTCGAACACGGTATGACGTTCCAGAATACGAGTACATTGGCCCGCGCACAGCACGCAATATAGTTAGCCGACACCAGAGTGCAGAGGTTCTTTTTGCCAGTATTCTTGCTAATCCCAATATCTCTAATAAGACATTAAAGTTTCTGGCTAAGCTTTCTGAGAAAACACACATACCACTCCGATTCAATGCATTTCTCCGTCGGAGGGCTTTCTCTTCAGGCTCTTCTGGCGCAGATATCAGCCCCCTGGAGTATCTGCAAAAACTTCTCGATGATCCACGGACATCAAATCGGATATCAAAGTATGGACGTGAAGAGATTGAAGAAGCATTGTCAAACTCGTTCATACTTCGTGCAATGGAAGGCATGAACCGTACGATCCCAAAAATGCTGTCTAAACCAAATCGCGAGAATCCTCACGTCTTTGTTGATCTTGTCAACGGCTTAGACACGTCCCTAGGAATTGATCCGAAAATAATCCGTTTCGCTCTAAATGTGGGCTATGTTTCACTTAGCCAACTACAGTTCGACCCCCTACATACAGATTACAAACAAGCCACAATCGACTCATTCAGTGCCGGCCAATGGGGGCTCTTCTCATCGCTCACAACCCTAGCACTTACAGCCTCTGATCGAACTCTTATTTTAGTAGATGAGCCTGAGAGCGCATTGCATCCAGCGTGGCAGCGTGAATATCTTCATGAACTAGTACAAGCACTGTCCGAACATCAGAACTGTCACGTTGTACTAGCGACGCATTCACCTCTAATCGTGAGCAGTCTTATGACGGGCGAAGCTGACTTAGTTGGGCTTCGTCTTCGAAATGAAGGGCTGATCGATTGCGAAATGATTGACATCCCAATGGGATGGCAAGCGAATGATGTTCTTGAGGATATTTTTGGCCTAGAAAGCACACGCTCAACCACCGTGGTCGAGGATATCGAAAACGCTCTCTCACTAATCGCAGCAGGCGTTTCAGGTAATAAAAGTCAGATCATTACGTTGGCGAAACGGCTGACTCCACTTCTTAAAACATTTCCAGAAGAAGATTTTGCCAGGCAGGTTATTAATTCGATCATTAAGATTTCTGGGATAAGTGGAGTAATTTAGGTGGCTGGATTCGAGCAACTTCCTGCATGCGCGTGGACAGCTGAAGATAGAGCAGCGGTCATGAAATACTTCAAAGGCAAAAGCAGTGACTGGACCAAGAAAACGCTGGCGTTGACAAGAGAACGATTGCGCAAGTGGTTGTTGCGGGAACAATACTCAGCGTGTGCTTACTGTCGAAGACAGATTTCTGAAGAATTAGGGCACCACGAAGTAGATCACATTTTGCCTAAAGGCCTCCCTGACTTCAAGCAATTTACCTATGAGCGAATGAACTTGGTTGCTTGCTGCAAACGATGCAATCGAAATAAGGGAGACCATAATCCTCTTCTTCGTCCATTAATAACAAAAACCATACTACCTTCTAATGGTCATGATTATCTTTGGGTTCACCCTTACTTTCATCGCTACTCAGATCATTTGCAAATCCACGAAGGGTTAATCTTCGAGGCCATCGGAGATATTGCTCATAGAAATCGTGGGCTTGCGGTAATCAAAACATGCAAACTTTCAACCCTTATGGGAGTTGAGCGTCGTCGCGCAGGTCAAACTGCGCTTTTTGCAACCAAGCCTCTTGACGCGATCATGCATGTTGTCACCTCACACCCTAGGTTAGAAACTCGAGCTTTAACGACTATTCTCCGTCGCAGGCGTCCAGAATTTAAAAATATGCAAAAAAATCAAATTTCCCAGCTTATTGATGCCATAAGACAGCATCAATTTTCTGAATTTGAACGTCTCGCACGAATATTGGGCCTTGCATAGCTAAAATGCTATTTGAATAGCCAGCTTTTCCAGATTAATTTATAGCCTTAATGCACTATCATTGGATTAATTATTCCATTTTACGTTAGCTTCTATTGAAGCACTGACAAGCCAGCATCCCACAGGATAGCAGAATGGACATATTCAAGCTAGCTCCCAGTAGACAAGATTATTTCGAACTAACGGAAGTAAGTTACTTTACTAGAACTCAGCGGCGCCCCCCATATTCAGCAAAAACAAAAAGCGGCAAGCCTCTCTTTTTAGCTGTATGTCCCGAATGTAACAACCCAATTGAAATACGCAATCTTGGACCTATTGATGGCGAAAACAAAAATTACCCTCTAAGACCTTTTGGGAAGCACTATATTTTCGATGTGCCCGGCCTCGCACTTTCAAATCCGATTAGCTATTCAACCTGCTCTCTTCGGGGAAAGATATCAATAGGTACGAGAGAGCATCGTGGAAACGATGAATTCAATAAAGAAATCCTTCGTCTACTTGTTGAACAGGCTGCGGTTGTGCGAGATCTCATTGCGACTTGCATTGGGGTAACAGTGGGCCAAACGCTTTTTGAGAGAATAATTGAGGAGTTTATATCAAGAGAGGCTTACAAGAGCAAAGGTGTACAACCTGCCAATCTTCCTTATGCAGTTATTTACTGGTCAGAAAACCAAAACTTATGGGGACAAATAGTCAATGACAATAAACTCATTGAAGCCATAAACAATGATAAGTTTGGCTGGTTTAAAATAAATGCAGACTGCAAAATCCAAAGCACACAGCTTGCCCCATTCAAGTCGGGCATTCGCTTTTACTTTCCTCAACACCGAAAAGGCAACGACCTCTCTGGCGAACCAAACACAATCACCCTGTGTATCGCCAGATACCATAAAGAACCACTTGGGGAAGTAATATATCGGAAAACTATTTCTTACTATAACAATGATTTTTTTAACACAATAAGAAGAGAGAAAAATTATCAAAGTGAAAGCGCACTAGCAAAAAACAAAAGATGGTCAGAAATTGCAATGAAAATAGTTATGAAATATCGACCAGATAGCCTTGTAGACTACAATAAATCAGAGTCGAAGCTCTCACTGTAGCGCTCGCAGTTCTACATCAGCATTCATTGGATTTATTACTAACTCACCAAATGTCCAAAGGAGTGAAATCTTCAGAGAGGCTGTTTCAGTGGTAATGGGCCTAACGCTGGCTACAAACGACACAGTGGGTCATCACCATGCTGCCGAGCGTGGATGCATAACCTAACTATTCCCCCTACTACTACTGTGTCAGTCTCCAGCCAGCACGAATGTTATTGCTTTATTGCATCGCGTTAAAAACAAATCAATAACCAGTGCGAAGCAAAAGCATGTGATATCTCTAGCTAAAGCATACAAAAAATAAGTCTTTACTTTCTCCGCCTCAACTCAAGCTTTGCTTTTTTTATTTGTAGTTCTAAAAGTTCATCTTGCTTTGGTTGAATTACGGTATGCCAACGATGAAATCCATACAGCATTAACAATACCGCTACTCCAGCAAGAACTCCAACTGCTCTACTCTCAAAATCTTTATCAGATTTTGCTATTTCCACTTTTCTTTCAATAACCTTCTTCTTAATCAGATCTACCGCATTCGGATGTGGATCATTTTTTATTTTTTCATATTCAACTGCGTTTTGAAATACTATTTCATTAGTAACGTTTGTTATGTACAAAATTGATAGAATAGAGGTAATGAATAATGCTAAGCCAAAAAGCGCATAGAATTTATAAATATTATCAGTTGGAAATGGTGGTTTTAAATTCATCTACCCTCCTAATTGGTTAACAGACTTTATATGGACACCAACATCCGTATATAGTTACCACTGACAGACAGTCATTCCACCCAAACACAATAGCTGTGACATATGCACCTAGGTCTGAAGCTGACACTCTGTTTGAGGTCGGCAAAGAGCAGCCGGTTGATGATCAAGCCCGAAGCAGCCTTTCGACGCCACAATCGACTCAAAGTGGAAATTCATCCGCACGCCGTAAATGACGGCTGAGCAGTAGTTGCCGCCTGTCATGGCAGCTGTGTGATTGCGTGATGACGCCCTCAGTGAATCTGTCATGAGCATTCCCGCTGTACGGCCAGTGAACGTGTCAGCGTATTGAAGATGTCGAACAATGCCTCTTGGCAATTGCTGCCGATGGAATCAAGGCGGGAATAAAAGTAGACGTCGTGGAGGTTGAAGGCCCGGCCCAGAGCCAAAGCCTGAGCATCGGCAAGCGGTATGCGCCTCAAGTTTACAGAAATGGGAAGGGCACTCGGGTATGTCCAAGCTTGGCCCCCATCCATATCGGCGGAGCCATTGGGGCAGAACTTGCTTCGGCGGTTAGGCTCCAAGACACACAGATGTTGAAATCCCAGGTGGCAGATCACGACCGTGTCGATGTGTAGAAACTTCGATAGGCCTGGCAGAAGTCCATTCGATTCAGTCGAGTGGCATATGCCGTGTGGGCCGATAAGGCACGTCAAGACATCTGCGAACTCGTCCAGATCGTTGCAGCACAGCAACATCACGTTGTGTGCACCGTTGCTGCGCGGAAGTTGCGCGGAAGCTGTGGTCATCAAGCGAGTGATGGCTGGCATGCAGTTGGCCTCGAACTCGGCGCCTTGATTGACAAGCTCATGGGTCCAGTTGCGCGGCAAGAACGACTTAACAAGCCGTCTTGGTCGATCCATAGGTTCCGGGGTGAAGGACTTCACTTCGACATTGAACTCGAAGCCTTCTGCAGAGAAGGAGAAATCGAAATTCTTTGGTGTGCCCTGATTACCAGCCTCCACTGGCACTTGATAGCGAAAATTCTCAGGAAAGCGATCCAAGAAGTGGCTCACTACGGCCAGCTCGCAGGCGTCGTTGATATAACTTCCGATATCCCCCTTAGACAAAGCCTTGTTCATCCGTTTACACACCCGATCGACGGCAAACTCCCGAGATCGCAGTTCCGACAATAGCTTACAGAGTCGTGCCGAGTAGTGATCGATAACCACAGGCACTTGAGTGGGCGCTATGGCCAGTAAACGGGATGCCAAATCCTTCAACGAGGCGGCCCATATCTCGGCGTTGGACTTGCGTTTACGTAGCGGTTTGCCTGGAGGGGTGTCGCTAGGAATTGGATTCGGAGTCACGGTCAGGGCAACATAGAAGACTACAGTACGGGCAGGAACAGTGTGTGCTTCCCAAATCTGGGGGACGTCGAACGGGATATCGACCGCAGTATGCGAGCGGCAACCTAATTCACTCTCCTGAGATGCGTGGCCACTACAAACAGTAATGGCCAAGTGAAAGCTGATAAGGGACCAGCGCCGCTACACGGTATTAATCCTTGATATCCAATAATTTTTACTACGATTTTTTAATTGGCAAGAATAATGACATATATCACTCTTGCCAAGATAACTAGGCTACGCGGCTTTCTTTCCGTTTATAGGAAGTTGTAGTTCCTCAACGTCATAAGTGAAATCTAAAGGAATTTGAATAGGTGCTTGAGACGGGAATTTTCCATTATAAACATCCACGTCTGTTTTTAGCTGAAAACAGTCACCGACGATTTGTTGGCGCCTCTGAGCAAAAGATCTGACAAAATGCTCTCGAGGGGCCCTTTGATCATCCATATCGGCCCAGAGAGACATAGTTTTGTCTCCTGTTTTGACTCGTACGGCATGCTTTGCTCTATAGCGTTGGCCATTTGGGCTTGTTCTATACTCTTCGCGAAAAAATCTTGCAATATCAGATGCAATTGCATCCACAATTGTTCTGACACTAGGCTTATGCAAACCACGATGATAGGCCCATTCAGCCACTGCATGAGGATCTAGAAGACCTTCATTACCGGATTCTGCCATATATTTCTCAATATAAGCCTTCATCTGATTTGCATACGCAGTCATTTTCGCTCCGACCTTTCCATTTCTATTCAGAAATCATTCCCCAGCCATCTACGTCTGCTGTAGGAAGAATCAATGCACGAACTTTAACTAAATACTTTCTCAAAAAATCATGCCGGTTTAGTCTATGGTGAAGTTGGCCTACAACAAGGCCAGGATGAACTTCAATTCTCTGTGCAAATCGTAAAACTTTGTCTTCAGAAAAATATGGCTGAACACGTGCGATAAAGTTGTCTAACTGTTCCCCTTGTACGCAGAATTCAGCAGCAGCTTTATTTGCTATTACTTCTTCTTCAGGAAGATTATCTTCATGATTCCCAATATCGGAATCAACAATGACATGGTTGTTCTTTTTGCCATCCTCTCTGAGAATGTGTTCTATCTCATGGCGGAGAACAAACCAAAAATTGTCAATGCGATCGAATCGCAATGTCATTCCAATAACGGGTTTTTTATCATCTATCCAGAAACATGCGCCATCAATTTTTGACCCAGCTAAAGGCTCAACAATTATGAGATGAACCCCGGCCTCGGCAAGTATACGAGGAACGTGCCGTACTTCTTCTGGTGATAATGTTAAGCTTTTCAGCTTATCTAGAGAATCAATAAGCTTTTTCTTTGAGTAAACAGGAATGATTTGTTTCGATGCCAGTTGTTTTGTACGAAATAACCAAGCAACCTGCAATGGACTGGCTGAATCCCACGCGTTAGTCTTTTTTGCGTTGTGGCAAAGATCTGGCTCAATATCAATACTAGGTACACAAAAAAACTCACAGAACTGCTTCTCTAGTACATCAATACTATCACTTGCACGAACCCAGCCTCTACGAATCATTTCTCGTACTGGAAAGCGCTCGTACAAGAATGCTCGTCTTGCAACGGAATTATCTTGAGATCTAACCTTGGATAATTGGTATTGACTTTCAAGATTCATCCAGTAGTCAGGTGATGTTCCAAAAGCTTCTGCAAGCCCTTTAGCTGTTTCGGGCGTAATAGCTCTCTTGCCCGCAATAATTTCACTCACTAGGCGAGCTGGACGGTCTAATATTTCGGCCAATTCTTGCTGCCGCCAGTTTCGCGCCTCCAGCTCTTCCCGCAGGAATTCTCCTGGAGGGAAAACTTCAGCAGGTACGCGTGCGTTCATGTAAATCTCCAACATCTAGTGGTAGTCAACGATCTCAATGATTCCGACAACTTTGCAAGGATGATCTCCTCTGATTTCAACGATCAGTCGCCATTGCAAGTTAAGTCGAATAGAACATTGTCCTAGTCGATCACCCTTCAGCTTTTCGTATCCTAGGGACCGAATAGCCAGGAAATCTCGTTCATCTTTGAATGCTCGAATTTGTTGCATTCGTTTTCTGTATGAACGCACGATCTCCTGAGAGAATCCACCACTAAACTGTGAATCGGTCTCAAGGCGATCAAGGTTTTTATCGTCGAATTCAACATCCATAGTTGTACTCTACAATCAGTTTTCCTGCTGGTCAACACCCATCTTTACACCATGTGTAAAGATGGGTGTTTAGTTTGTGTTTGGCTGTGCGAATGAATGCCCAGATGACGTATCTCTTCAAAATATCAACACTTGCCATGGTGCGGTACAGCTGTGCTGTAGGGAGTGATCGTGCTCAGCGGGACAAACGAGCCATGACAACAGAACCTGTAGTTCTCTGGTCACCTTTGGCTGCTACGTGTTCTATTCACATTCTGCGCGGTCTACGGCCGAGAGCAGGCAACGGCCCTAACAAAATCCACGTATGGTGGTCATCTGGAGATGATTGGATGGCATTCACTCCCGTGGGTGGCCAACCTTTCATATCAAGATGGAACCCGGTAAGAATTTTTATTGAAAATTCAATATGATAATGGAATTATCGGACATGTCAAAGATGGGTTTATGCATCATAGGCATCGTTGCGTTCTAAAAGATCAAAATTGCTGGAAAACACTCATCAGCAAGATTGCTCCACCTACGGTTCCGGATGTTGTCCAACCTGAGATCGATTAGGCAAGAAATCCTGATTGCTATCCTCAAACCCACCATAAGCCCCGTCAGCCGAAGAACCGAGACTACTTTTGCAAGTCTGCTTTCCGGTAGAAGTACTGCCGGAAGCCGTCTACGGTCGGCCCGGTGATGGGTTTGATGGCGAGCTTTGCAAGCAGCGCTTTCGGTGATGTTTTGGCTTCTCGTGCCAGCGTGCTGAGCGCCACATACTGCTGTTCAAAATTCGCAACAGCTTCCGCAGTGATCCAGAGTTGGGTCTGATTGCGGATGGTCGATGCCAGTAATCGTCGTCGCACCAAGTGATACGCAACCTGCTCCTTGATTCCCAACTGTTTTGCCGCCTCTGGAATCGTCAGTAATCCCGCGTGCTTGATCCGATAGGCCGATAACCAGTCATCAAGACTTCGCTTGTCGAGAAGGATGCGGCCGAGCTTGCTTGCTTCTGTAATGTCTTCTACAAGCAATACCTCGCGTTTCATGATGGCGCGTAGCAAAGCGGCAAAACATCGTCCGTCAATCCGCATGGTCTTCAGGGCATTGTTCAGCGAGATGGTGGGATGGGCAGATGAAGGCGCAATGCCCCGTATCTGGCAGTGCGCCACCAGTACCCGCAGCGAGTCCAAAGCAAACCGCCAGACGCTTGCGCCATGCTCGCCAGGAGTGAATTGCGGGAGCAGTACCTGTGAAGCAACCAGCTGTCGGATTCTGGTTTTGCTGAGCCCGAGATACTTGGCGGTCGCTTCCAGGGTAAGGCCTTCACTTAGCTCTATCCTGACAAGGGGTAACTGTGCTTCGGGGATTGACCAGAATTGTCGTCCGCTTCGGCTGGTGACGATGTTGGCCTGCAACCTGCCGGCAGCATGCAGCCGTTTCAGCTCGGCCGGTGTCACGTGTAGCTTCAGGCAAGCCTCCTGAATGGTGATGCAGTTGCCTTGCCCATGCAGTTCCGTTTGCCAATGATTGCGTAGGGTAATGGGGGCTTCCCAATGCTGTTTCAGGTATACCTCGAATGCTTCGCGTAGGAAGTCAAACTCGGGCGAGTCCAGTTCCACGTATAGCCAGTGATAAAGGCGGCCGAAGCTGCGGCGCAGACTGAACGAGCTGGGCGCGGAGGTTTTGATCTTGTCTAGCCAAGGGTGAAAGTTGTCGGGCCAGTTTTCCAGCAATGAGCCGAGCTTGTGACAGACCTCTGCCAGTACCGATATACGATGCAGCTGTGCCAGTTGCCCGGTTTTCTGTCCTTGCGCTCTAAGTTCGATATTGGCGACAAGATGGATCAGTCGCGCCCAGCCTTGTGGCGTGATCGAAATGGGTATTTGGTTTTCACGCTCCACCGAGCATTGAAACGTATTTTGGACCATCTTGATGGCGTCGGACGCCTCAAAGACTTTTTCGGCCAGAGATTGTCCGCAGTAGTGGCAGTGGCCACTCAGGACTTGCCCGGCAGACAACATGGTTCCGCATTCTGGGCAGGCATCCATCAGCAGGTTGTGGTGGTTGGGACAGATGCAGTACAGGCGAATGCTCCAGCGCGCATCTAGATGGGGCTTACTACGCATGCAGATGGGACACCAACGCGTCGTGGCGTAATTGATCGCTAGGTCGCGTTGATCTGGTACTTGCGCATCAGTTGGCCGGACACGCTTGGGCCAAGGCAAATACAATCTTTGCCATTCCTCCTGAGATAGATGTAGCAAGGCCCGCAGCTGGGCAGGTTGTTCCATCAGTGATACCAGTCTGCCCAGCAGGGGATTAAACGATTCATAGCCATTGGCCCAAGCGAGCCTAGTCAGGAAGCTAACACCAGACTCTCCACTGATTGGCCGGATGCGTACTGGCAGCTTCCATTTGCGGTGTCGTTTGCCAAGGGTGATATGTGACGGATGCCGAATAGTCAATCTGTAGTGAAGCATAGGTCGCACCTTGCTCAAGAATCGCGGTAGATTGCATGCTCATTTTTTCCAATGTGGATCGGTTGAAGGCTCCAAGTTGTCTGGATAGCCAAGAAAGCAAATCCATAGGGGATGCCTTGTCAGGCATGGAGTCTAGTGAGAGCTGTTTAATCAGAGGTAGGAATGGGAACGACAGCAACTCGCGATCAGCAGCCTCCATCCATGCATGAAGCAAGGCGAGCAAGTGGGTGGTGTGTACTGGGCCTGAAATCCTGACACTAAGGTGATCCTGCGCCGGAAGAGTAGATTTCGTTGCCGGAGTGATCAGATCAGTTGCAAGTCGCCACCATCGGCAGAATTTTTGCAGTCGGCGATTCCGCTCGGTGGTTGAAATGCCTGGGTTACCGATGACTTGTGGAATGAACAGCGGTACAGGTGACGCCAAGTTTTCAGCTAGCGCTATCCAGATATCCGGGGCCAGCGTACGTTCTAGTCGCTTGTATAACTGATGCAGAGCTGAGTCAGCCTTTACATATACAAAGAGCTCATTCCTTCTGGAGCGAAATGTTGCGCGCAATTGCTGCCGCAGCATGTGGACGAATCTATCTGGCCAGTGAGACATATAGTGTGAAACGACAGCTTGCCGATAATCCTGATCGCCATGCGCTTTTCCCGTTACTTGTGTTACTGCAAAATGTAGTCGATCTAATTGGTGAAGTAGCTTGTATAGTGGGCCTAGCCCTGCTGGCTGGTCCTGTGCTTGTCGGATGATTTTTGTACTTAGCTGCAGTTGGTAGGCAGGAGCTTTGCATACAGGTAACTCAGCAGCAGATTGGCCACAGTAACATCTCCATCCGGGCCCAAGTCGAGGCCATGTCCATGCCATCCCGCATGTACATTGGCTTTCAAGGCGACAACCATGGATCGTGCATGCATTAACAAAGGGTAGGTCCCAATGCGCATGGTAGTACCCTTGTTGCTGAAGACAGAGAGGGCAGACCTTTGGAATGCCAAGCCGCTGAACAGGGGACAGGAGGGGTACTTCTCGTAACCAATTGAGGTGTTGCTGTATCCAGAGCTGGTCAGTTGGTACTGCTAGGAACTGCATCAATCGTACTGTGTATCCAGTTTGTTCCTGGGCAAACGGAGCACGATAGAAAGCACGAAGCACCTTGTTGTGTTCACTGGGTACTCGGTGCCCATTCAGGCCGAAATGACGGCATAGATATCCACCAATGCTTTCATCGTGGTGCGGCGTAGGCCGAATCGGATAGTTAGATCTGCTTAGCATACGCCCTCCGTGTTCCTGGCCTAGAGGCTATTGCCCCTTGCTCAAACGGCTCACCCTGCCGATCAAGCCGGCGAAATGCGAAGTCATGACTGAAGGGATTGAGAGGGCCAATGCCCTGGGGCCAGATTTCTGCTTCAAATGCTTGAGCCAGTTCTTGGCACCTGATTTCACTGAGGTCTAATTCAAAACTCAGCCGGATTGCACCGGTGAGTAATTTTTTCAGGTAAGCGACTCGCCCATCGGTTGCAAAATACAAGCGATGAGCGAGTGCATCCCAGCTTTCAGAACCGATGGAAAATGGAATCGGCATGCTATGTATCAGTGTATAAAAGAGCTCTAGGCACTCCTGTTCGATGCTCTTTTCAGGGCTTTGTCCAAGCTCCATCCGCATTCGCCGCGTGAAGCGCCGCCGTAACTGCTCATTTACTCTGAGAAGGCTCTCCACGCGTGGTAATCCCAGTAGCACGGCGGGGATCTGTAGGCCATCCATTAAACCCTTGATCCAGTCGCCTACTAGGTACTGTGTTGGTGATTGCCCTCGGTCCTGAATATGATTGGCCTCGTCCAGAAGCAGTAATTCAACACTGCAAGCCTGTGCCAACCGGACAACCCTGGCCGTTTTGGTGGAGCTGGTACCAAGCGTCGGATTGGGGTCCCCTAGCTTGGCCAGCATGGCTTCTGACACGCTGACGATGGTGGCTGCTGGTGGGATAGAGATGTAAAGCACTGGTTGTACGTCGCGTTCTGGTAGGACAACACGTGGGTATTTCTGGCTGATTAAACGACACAAGGTCGTTTTGCCAGTCCCGG
Organism: Aquitalea sp.; assembly: GCF_030150775.1. Classification (NCBI taxonomy): domain Bacteria; kingdom Pseudomonadati; phylum Pseudomonadota; class Betaproteobacteria; order Neisseriales; family Chromobacteriaceae; genus Aquitalea; species Aquitalea sp. The sequence continues at coordinate 51,851 of NZ_JASLFG010000030.1, read as the reverse complement.
ACTCCCCGGTGACCAGCAGATGCTGGGTTATGGCGCCTGCGCGATAGAGTTGGATGGATCGCTCAATCTCCTCAAAAGCGGCAAGGAATGGAGGGAAGCTCAAGTATTCTTGGCTGAACTGAGTCAGTGCCGAAAATTCGTCTTGCATCATTGCCTATCCTTTTTCTGATCGAGATGGAAAGTCGGCAATTTAGAAGGGGCGAATGATTTTTCTGGATTGATAACTGGGGGTTTAGGAGACGTTTTTCTCGCAGGCAGCGGTGCTGACATACGAGCTTCAGGCTGTGCACTACTGGCCCCGTTGATTCGCGCACCCTTCTTGCGCTGGCGTAGTTTGCGGCTGCGCACAAGCTCATCGGTTGCCGTTGCGAGTTGGAAGCGAGATTCTGCAAGAGCTTGGGCATTACTGGCCGTTTCACCTTTTTCCTTAATCATCTCGCGTATCAACTTGTGCTGATACTCTGTCAGACCTTTGGCATAACCGGGGTCAACCGCCTCGACAACGACAGGATCTTCCTCTCCAGGTGACCACACCAGGATTGAGCCTAGATCACTGGGGTCATAGACGATGCGAACCGGGGTGCCGCTACCCCAGGAGCGTAGAATCGGCTCCAAGGTGGGGCCAGCGTAGCGGATGCCCTGCAAATGGATACCATCCTGCCGCAACTTGCGGATATCTACCTTACCTATCCGAGTGCGCAGGTCTTCTATATTGCCAGGCAGCTCCGGCGTCATGCGTTCCAGCCCTTCGTGCCACTTGGCCCATGGAGTGGTTTGGATGCCGCGATGCACGGTCTGTGCGTATATGTCTAGCAACCACTTTTCGAACATGTGTGTAAACTCCCCTAGCGTCAACACCGCATGCTTTTGCGGGTCGTAGTCACCGCGCTGGGTAAAACGAGCCAGGCTGGTTCCTGGTAGCTGGTGGGCAAAGTTATAGTTGACGGTTTTGAGGAAACGCTCGACGACACCCTTGAAGCGCGGCTGGTGCTTGGGACAAAACAACAGAACAATTCCAAGATCTAGCGCGATGCTTTCCAGCGTGGGGCCATGAAACTCCAGTCCGTTATCACACACCAGTTCTCCGATCAGGCCATAGCAAGGCCAGGCATGTTCAACCGTGACATCAGGTACGACGGGAGTTGCTGGCCTCTTGGGCAGGATGGCGTGCCGAAGAGCTGCAACGACGGCCTCCACGGATGGCGTGCCGAAGCTGATGAAATAGCCAATTGGAAAGCGGCTATAAACATCGATCAGAATAGTCAAGGTTGGCCGTCCAAGTGGCAGCCGGGAAAGATCATCGATCAGGAAATAGTCGAGCGGGGTGTGGTCAATTTCAACACGCTGCAGGATGTGTTCGACCTTTGGTCCCTTCTTGAAGATTTGGAAACGTTTGTCGGCAGCAGTTTGGCCGTTTTTCAGAACAGAGAAGTCATAAGCCTCAACACGACGCAGCATCCGATAAACTGTGCGAAGTGTTGGCAAGACAAGCTTGTATGCATCCTGCCGCAGCTGATTCTCACGGTCTACCTTACCTCTCAGTCGGTCATAGATGCTTCGGACGTTTGCCGCTGGACTCGCGTCGAAGGCTTCCTGTACAGCCTGGGTAAACAGCTCAAGAACCTTGTCTGGCTGGCGCAAGGCACTACTACCCCTGCGGTCATAGCGAGGGATCAATGCCCTAACATCTTGGGCTATCTGGAAACGTCGATGCCAACGATAGAGGGTTGTAGTCGATGGTGGGCTCGAATCCTGCAATCTGCTTGCAACTTGCTCAATCACAGGTTTCAGGCAGTGAGGTGTAGTCACAAATGAGCCCATTGCTTCAAGAGCCTGCAAGTAAGCAAGACGGCGAGATACTTCGGTTTTCATGTGAGGCGGTAAATCTGCCAACGGTCTGCTAAAGGCCCGCACTTTTTGCTTAGGAACAGCCGTTTGGGCGATCTGTATGCACCCATCTCGGTAGGCTGTCAGCAGCTCTTCGCGAGCATAGATACCGATCTGTCCATCAATTTCCCGTAGTACCAGCACCTGTTGTTGAGGTGTAAGGCGCTCAATCCGATGAGCCACCCCATTCCACTCAAAAGCCATGCCGCTGCGTAATGTAAAACCAGTCATGATCATGCTCCATGCTCAATTGAAGAGAAGTTTCGTAGTCCACGGTGTCGGTCAGCGCGCAGTGCAACCAACCTCCCAACAGCAAGCTGAAAGGATCACAATCTTGGTCTGCTAAGAGAGAACGAGCCTGTTGGATAGGCATCGGAAACTGCTTTGCCAGACGGTCAACGGCGATACGACTTTTGACGAATGAAGGAATCGATTTTGGTGTTTGCTGATAGAGCCACTTGAGATTATTCAGGCGAGGCTGCTGGCGAATCTCTGCATCTGTCAGGATCAGAAACACTTGGTCTTGTTTCTGCAGAAACATCTCGACCTGCGCCAGCTTGTGGCGAATTTTGACTTGTTTGAGGCTGCGTACCGACTTGACCTCAACCAGAACGTGATCACCATTTTTCAAATCAAGAGCAAAGTCGGGCGTATAGCGGCGTAGCCGCTTCCCATCTGGAAAATAGATAGTGGCAGGTTGCTCGCTATAACTTTCGATGAGTGGAGAGGTTTCAAACAAGTAGATGGCATCACGTTCTAACAAGCCTTCGTGATGCACCATGCGACCGGTTTTACGACTGGGGAATTTACCCCGAAGGATACCTCCTGTCGGCCGGACAATTTCGCGAGCGCGTTGATGTTCCAAACCGCCAAATAAGCGGCCTGATAACTCACGTTTCCAAGAAACACTAGACATAACAACTCCCGCCGGCATCGACTGAAGACGTGAACGTCCCTACCGGTACCGGATCTTGGTTTCGGTATTACTGATTTCAGGCGTAATAACACCCTGCCGCTGGAAAACAACCAGCAGCGAATCGGTATCAGCAAGTGGAAAGTGGCTTGACGCTGGCGGGATTGGTACAGATACTATGGTTGACGAAACCGGTGCACCACATCGGACCAGCGGGGCAAGCCGAAAGGTTTGTCCCGTTTTTACATTCTGGCTTCCTCCTTTTTGCGCCGTTTCAAACGGCGTACAGGCTCTGGCACTGGTTCAGCCAGTACCTCTCTCATCGACAGTACTTCACGAATCATGCGGACTTGAGCCGGATGTAGCGTTGCTAGATGCTGGTGCAAGTCCGCTACCAAGTGATACACCTCTTGGGGCGCGTCAACATCAATCACAAGTTTGCGCTGCGACGCTGTCACAGCAGCATGAAGACGCTCCTGATCATGCGAGGCCAAATGAAGCGCACTAATTAGCTTATTAACGAAAGCGGGTGGTGGTGGTCCTTTGATACCAACTTCTAATGCAGACACATAGCTTTGCTCATAGCCCACCAGTTCAGCTAGGTCTCCTTGACGAATGCCAAAACGCATCCTCAATTCATGTAGGAGGTGGGCAAAAGGGCTCATTTTTACCGGAGATAGATGTTCTATCGTCAGGTTATGAAGCAACATCTGCTGTGTCAAAAAGGGAAGTCGGGGCGTGTAAAACTAGTTCGGTTTATTGATACTAGAATTGCAAAAATGATGGGGCTAAGACAGAAAAACAACACTGCTGTGCAGTACGGAATCCTGTCTGAGTTGGCTAAAATAAGAAATGCAAGGTTAATCCTTGCTTTTCTCTTTGATCTTATTCGGAGCATCTGTATCGATGGATACTGATCAAGAACTTGAAACCGAAAGTAAGTACCTCTGTGCAGCCTGTATTGGCGAAAGCTACCTACAGAGTGAGGTGCACCGTGATGGCGTTGCTACCACCTGTGATTACTGCGGCCAAGAGGGACCCTGTATCACCATTGGTGATCTCGCTGACACCTTTTCACGCGTGATTGAGGACCACTACTCACTCACCCCAAGCGAACCTTCCGGCTACGATTATGCGATGAGCAAAGAAGGTTTGGGGGATTGGGAGAGAGGAGGAGATATCCTCGCCTCGGTCATTGGTGATGCTGCCATAATCGATGAGGAACCAGCTGAAGACATCCGAGCAGTCCTCGATGACCGGTACGGTGATCCAAATGCCTACCAAGTTGGTGAGGATAGCCCCTATTGCTCGGATGCTCACTATGAGGTGCGTAAGCTTGAACCTTCCGAGCTCAGAGCTGGCTGGGAGTTCTTTGAGCGAAGCATCAAGCAAGAGACCCGTTTTTTCAACCAGCACGCCGAAGCCATGTTTGAGGTTCTGTTCCACGAATTAAGTGATCTCAAAACACGATCGAAAAAGCGAATCGTCATTGTTGCGGGGCCTGGAGAGAAGATCAATGCACTGCATCGAGCACGCGTTTTCCAGTCCGATGCTGCCCTTGAGAAAGCAATCGCGCGGCCCGATAAGGAAGTTGGCCCACCACCGTCGCAAGCCGCCTCCGCAGGACGGATGAATGCCCGGGGTATTGCTGCATTCTATGGAGCCACCCGTCCTCGGGCGGCTCTGGCCGAGGTCAGGCCCCCCGTTGGAAGCCGTGTTGTAATGGGGCGATTTGACTTGATCCGGCCGGTGAGCCTTCTTGATGTTGAGGCGTTACGGTCGATCATCGTACCCGGGAGCATCTTCGACCCCGAATACAAAAATAGACTTGAGAAGGCCCAGTTCTTAGAGCAGCTTAGCCACCGCATTTCCATGCCAATCATGCCCGACGATGAGGTATTCGACTACTTAGTCACGCAAGCCATTGCTGATTATTTAGCTAGCAAAGCCTCTCCCCGTATTGACGGCATCATTTATCCATCCGCACAAAGCCGCGCTGGTGGCAGCAATGTCGTTCTCTTCCATTCCGCAGCTAGGGTTGAGGAACTTGATCTGCCATTGGGTGCTCAGGTCACCGCACAAACAAGTCATTATTCGGAGGATGGCCCCGAAACTGATTACTGGGTATGGGAGGCGGTCCCCAAACAAAAGGCTGCGGAGCAGGAAGAGGACTTTCCATTTATGAGCCTTTCCAACGTCAACACCGATCGCGATTACCGGGAGCCAACCTTGCGTCTCGACACATCGAGCGTGAAGGTCCACCATGTCTGCGGAGTTAACTTTGTCACCGAGGAGCATAGCGTTGTTCGACACCGGTGTGAATTGTCGGAAAATACTGACTTTTGAAACTAAAGGCAGATCGGTGGCCACTAGAATGCACCTATCTCTCAGGCTAGGAGTGAGTACGACTCAGCACCAAAGCGCGATATAGGCTGGAAGCGGTCCTGTTGTAGATTGCATATCAAGCTCCCTCCTTAGAAAAGTAGTAAGAACGACACGGGAAGTGCTTATGTCTGATCTGTTGGATACAACTGCTGTTCGTGATTGGGCAGACGATGCAATTCGGCGTCATTCGAAGGGTGTATTTGGAAAGCTTGTGCCTGCGGTGATCTGGTCAGATACTCGAGGTGATGACGGTGAACTTTTGGTGCCCATCGACCCAGTAGAACTGGTAGCTCGAATCAACAAGACACCACACATCCTTCTCCACAATCACGATCCAGGAAGGCCTAAAGGGCAAGTTCTTGAAAGTGCAAGCTTCGTAGCTGAGGGCGGCAAAAAATTTATTGCTGCCGTTATGGGGTATTATGTGGGGGGGGAGGTACTAAACTTCCAAGGATTGGGTCTCGATACAAAAGTATTAGTACCGTCTCCAGGAATGCTCCCCGCATTACCGGCTGATGCTTGGATTCAATTTGCGACGGATCCAAGAGAAGTAGAAGTGGCGTGGCTAGAGCAAGTGATTAGCAATGCTCCACTTCGGGTCGAATACACAGAGCTTTCGCATAATGCAGCAGAATCCGCACAAGAGTTGATAAGGCTTAGCCTTGTCTATCTGGCCATCGTTTGGAATCCATTTATAACCTCAATTGCTTCTGAGGCAGGCAAAAACACTTATGCAGCAATTCATGGATGGGTTCGGAAGCTACTCTCAAAGCTGGCTGAGCGGCGCAATCCGGTGCTTGATATCCATACGCATCAGGATGATTGTCAGGTGTCCTTCCTTTTCAGAGGGAAGGATGTAAAACAGCACTATGCGGCACACGATGCGTTACCAGTTGCGGCAGTTCAAGCAGCGAAATTAATTATGAATCTCAAAGCACGGGGAATGATAGGGCGGCAATTAATCTATGAATTCGACAAAGAAGCACTTTTGTGGTTTCCGTCATATGCTGTTCTGAACGATAATAGAATTATAACCGACAATGTCGCACTTATCGCTATTGAGAAACTTCCGACTGGTTTGAGTCTTGGGCTGAGTCGGGATAAATTATTTTCTCCACAGAGGGGGAAGAAACGTGAAAATGATAGCGTGAAATGAGCAGGGATCATCTTTGCTGAATATTAGAAATTTCGGTATTCACTTAACGGTCATGCCCCCTGAAGAGGTAGAGAAGCAGGGGGGATTCAGTATATTTCGCATCAGATTTCACTAGGCCATCTGCATGGATAACAAACCCTCTAAACAGTCAAACAAGAGCTCCATGACCCCCCTTTGGGTTATATCTTTATTTCTGTCGCTAACAGAAGGGGTTTTAGGTGTTGGAGTAATTCAAACCGCTGGAGGCATTCAGATTGCACTTGCCTCATTTGTCATTATCTTTCCCATCGCTGTTGCCATAGCGTTCTTCTCGATCCTGTGGTTTAAGCCATACGTTCTCTATTCACCGTTTGAGTTCGGCTCTGCTGAAGATGCAGCGACCTTTATTGAGGCCATTTCGCGCGATGCCAAGGCGATTCAAGATAAAGCAAATCAAGTAACAGAAGCAGCAGAGGAAATTGAAGCCTTGCGTTCCGAGTTGACCAATAAAGTTGCTGAGTTAGAGGAAAAAATACAAAAAGCTGAAGATAATGCAGTGGCTATGTCCATTATTATGAGCTAAGTGAAATCTACCCTTTCATTCCACTGGGCCCGTGACGTCGGACTTTAAAGCGCTCTGCTACTGAAAGCGGGGGGACGTCGGCCGTTAAAAAAACAGCTGTATTTCATTATCTCTGTCACATCGAACCAGTTCATCAAAAATAAAAGCCTACCGGTTACGGTAGGCTTTTCATTATCTGCGTCAGCACTTTTTCACTAATCTGACACAAATTTCACTTTTGGTGTCAGCCGACAAAATCACACATCAATATTCCGCGCAATCAGGGCATTGCCTTCGATAAAGGCGCGGCGGGGTTCTACGTCGTCGCCCATCAGGGTGGTGAACACGTCGTCGGCACCCATCACGTCCTCGATGCGTACCTTCAGCAGGCGGCGCACGTTCGGATCCATGGTGGTTTCCCACAGCTGTTCCGGGTTCATTTCGCCCAGGCCTTTGTAGCGCTGGATGTTCATGCCCTTTTTCACTTCGGCCAGCAGCCAGTCCAGTGCCTGGCCAAATTCGTTGATCGGTTTCACGGTTTCGCCGCGGCGTACGCTGGCACCGTCACGCAGCAGGCCGCTGAGCAGGTCGCCGGTTTTGGCGAGTTCCGCGTAGTCGCCGGTTTCCAGGAAGTCCTGGTCCAGTACGGTTACCAGCACGTTGCCGTGCAGTTTGCGGGTGATCTTGATCAGGTGGCCGTCGTTTTTTTCGTCGTGCAGCAGTTCCAGCGTGATGGCTTCCGCCGGTACCAGTGCGCGCAGGCGGGCGATGGTGTTGTTGGAGGCTTGTTCGCTTTCCAGTGACAGGCGGCCGGACTTGAGCATGGCTTCCAGCACCAGCGGGTCGATGACGCGGCTTTCGCGTTCGATCACGGCGCGGGCCAGCAGGAACTGGCGGGCTACTTCGGCCAGGGTGTCGCCGGCCAGCGGGGCGGCGTCGGTGCCGGGGATGAGTTCGGCTTTTTCCAGTGCCAGTTGCAGCAGGTACTGGTTAAGTTCGTAGTCGTCCTTCAGGTAGCGCTCTTGCTTGCCGTGCTTGGCCTTGTACAGCGGCGGCTGGGCGATGTAGATGTGGCCGCGTTCTACCAGTTCGTGCATCTGGCGGTAGAAGAAGGTAAGCAGCAGGGTGCGGATGTGTGCGCCGTCGACGTCGGCGTCAGTCATGATGATGATGCGGTGGTAGCGCAGCTTGTCCGGGTTGTATTCGTCCTTGCCGATACCGCAGCCCATGGCGGTAATCAGGGTGGCCACTTCCTGGCTTTGCAGCATCTTGTCGAAGCGGGCGCGTTCCACGTTGAGGATCTTGCCCTTTAGCGGCAGGATGGCCTGGAATTTGCGGTCACGGCCTTGTTTGGCGGAGCCGCCGGCGGAGTCACCCTCGACCAGGTAGAGTTCGCACAGCTTGGGGTCTTTTTCCTGGCAGTCGGCCAGTTTGCCGGGCAGGCCCAGGCCGTCCATGATGCCTTTGCGGCGGGTGATTTCGCGGGCCTTGCGCGCGGCTTCACGGGCGCGGGCGGCATCCACGATCTTGCCGCAGATGGTTTTGGCGTCGTTGGGGTTTTCCAGCAGATAGCTTTTCAGCGCTTCGCTGATGACTTCGTTGACCACCGGGCCGATTTCGCCGGATACCAGCTTGTCCTTGGTCTGGCTGGAGAACTTGGGGTCGGGCAGCTTGACGGACAGTACGCAGGTAAGGCCTTCGCGCATGTCGTCGCCGGTGGTGTCCACCTTGGCCTTTTTGGCTACTTCGTGTTCTTCGATGTACTGGTTGAGCGTGCGGGTCATCACCTGACGCAGCGCGGTCATGTGGGTGCCGCCGTCACGCTGCGGAATGTTGTTGGTGAAGCACTGGACGCTTTCCTGGTAGGAGTCGTTCCATTGCATGGCCACTTCCACCGTCATGCCGTCTTTTTCGCCAATGCCGTGGAACACCTTGGGGTGCAGCACGGTCTTGTTGCGGTTCATGTATTCCACAAAGCCGGCTACGCCGCCGGAGAAGGCGAAGTTTTCTTCCTTGCCGCTGCGCTTGTCCAGCAGGTTGATGCCTACGCCCTGGTTGAGGAAGGACAGTTCGCGGATGCGCTTGGCCAGGATGTCGAAGTGAAATTCCACCAGGCCGAAGGTTTCTTCGCTGGCGCGGAAGGTGACTTCGGTGCCGCGGTGGTTGCTGTGGCCGGTGACGGTGAGCGGGGCCACGGCGTCGCCACGGCGGAATTCCATTTCGTGCACCTTGCCATCACGCCAGATCTTCAGCTTCAGCCAATCGGACAGCGCATTTACCACGGACACACCCACGCCGTGCAGGCCGCCGGAGATCTTGTAGCTGTTGCTGTCGAATTTGCCGCCGGCGTGCAGGATGGTCATGATCACTTCGGCCGCCGAACGTCCTTCTTCCGGGTGGATGTCGGTGGGGATGCCCCGGCCATTGTCCGATACGGTGATGGAGTTGTCGGGGTTGATGATGACCTTGATGGTGTCGGCATGGCCGGCCAGGGCTTCGTCAATGGCGTTGTCCAGCACTTCAAACACCATGTGGTGCAGACCGGTGCCGTCCGAGGTGTCGCCAATGTACATGCCGGGGCGTTTGCGTACCGCATCCAGACCCTTGAGGACTTTAATGCTATCCGCGCCGTATTCCTGTTCGCTCATCCGCTTCTTTCCTGCAGTGGGGGAGGGGGCGGAGGAGGATGTCCCCGTCCGCGCTGTACCGCCCTTTGCCGCTTATACTCAAAATCTCGAAAACTGCTGCCTGTGGCAGCAGTCACTTCTGGCTGTGCTTTTGCTGATCAGATGCGCATCGGCATCACGATGTACTTGAAGTTGCTGTAGTCCGGAATGGTCACCAGCGTGCTGCGGTTGGCATCGCCAAACGCCATCTGCAGGGTATCGGCCGGCAGGTTGGTCAGCACGTCCAGCAGGTAGTTGATGTTGAAGCCGATTTCCAGGTCGCCGCCCTGATAGGCGATTTCCAGTTCTTCTTCTGCTTCTTCCTGTTCGCTGTTGGTACACAGAATGGACATTTTACCCGCTGCCAGTACCAGTCGCACGCCACGGAATTTTTCGTTGGCCAGAATGGCGGCGCGTTGCAGCGCGTGCAGGAAGGTAAGGCGTTCGATCAGGAAGATCTTGTCGTTATCCAGCGGAATCACGCGGTTGTAGTCGGGGAACTTGCCGTCGACAACCTTGCTGATGATGACGGTGGAGCCAAAGCTGAAGCGCACCTGGTTGGCCAGCACTTCGATATTGATTTCGTCGTCGCTGTCCTGCAGCAGTTTGTACAGCTCCAGGATGGTTTTGCGCGGCAGGATGACTTCGGCCTTGGGCAGGGTGGCTTCCACGTCGGCGCTGGCAAAGGCCAGGCGGTGGCCGTCGGTGGCAATCAGTTTTACTTGGTTGCCGTCGGTTTGCATCAACAGGCCGTTGAGGTAGTAACGGATGTCCTGCACGGCCATGGCAAATTGCACTTGGGAGATCAGGCGTTTGAGTTCGCGCTGGCTCAGGCTGAAGCTGGATTCGCTGGCGCTGCCCACCGACAGCAGCGGGAAGTCTTCTGCCGGCAGGGTTTGCAGGTTGAAGCGGCTTTTGCCGGCTTTCAGTGTCAGGCGGCCATCCAGTTGTTCCAGGGTGACGGTGGTTTTGTCCGGGATGGCACGCAGGATATCCTGCAGCTTCTTGGCCGAGGTGGTCAGGCGGAAGTCTTCGCCCGGCAGTTCGTCGGCGCTGGCGGTGGTGATCTGGATTTCCAGATCGGTGGCCAGGAAGCCTACCTGTCCGCCCTTCTTTTCAATCAGGACATTGGAAAGAATCGGCAGGGTGTGGCGGCGTTCGACAATACCGGTCACGGCCAGCAGGGGCTTGAGAAGGGCATCGCGTTCGGCTTGCAGGATCAGCATGTTTCGGGCTCCCGAATGTGTCCAGAGTCAGTTATCGGTTGAATCAACATATCAGTTACGCAGCATGGATAGCAGCGTATCGTAATCGTGCGCCATATCGGCGTCATTACTGCGCATTTCGGCAATGGTCTTGCAGGCATGCAGCACTGTGGTGTGGTCGCGGCCGCCAAAGGCGTCGCCGATATTGGGCAGGGAAAGCTGGGTCAGCTCCTTGGCCAGTGCCATCGCCACCTGGCGCGGCCGGGCAATGTCACGGCTGCGCTTTTTGCTGTGCATGTCGGACAGCTTGATTTTGTAGTACTCGGCCACGGTTTTCTGGATGGCGTCCACGGTGACCTGGCGGTTGCCGGCGGCCAGGATGTCCTTCAGCGCTTCTTTTACCAGGTCCAGCGAGATGCTCTGGTTGGTGAAGCGGGCATAGGCCACCACGCGTTTGAGCGCGCCTTCCAGTTCGCGCACATTGGAGCGCACGTTCTGGGCAATGAAGAAAGCCACCGGGTGATCCAGCTTGATGCTGTCGGCTTCGGCTTTTTTCATCAGAATGGCCACGCGCATTTCCAGCTCCGGCGGCTGGATTTCCACCGTCAGGCCCCAGGAGAAGCGCGAAATCAGCCGCTCTTCCATGCCTTCTATCTGCTTGGGGTAGGTGTCGCAGGTCATGATGACTTGCTTGCCGCCCTCGATCAGTGCGTTGAAGGCGTAGAAGAATTCTTCCTGGGTGCGGTTTTTGCCGGCAAAAAACTGGATGTCGTCAATCAGCAGCAAATCCAGCGAGTGGTAGTAGCGCTTGAATTCGTCAAACGCTTTGTGCTGGTAGGCGCGCATGATGTCGGCCACATAGCGTTCGGCGTGGATGTAGCGGATCTTGGCTTGCGGGTTCTTCTGGAATACGTGGTTGCCAATGGCCTGGATCAAGTGGGTCTTACCCAGGCCCACGCCACCGTAGACAAACAGCGGGTTGTAGGCCTGGTCACCCGGGTTTTCGGCAATCTGCATCGCGGCAGCGCGTGCCAGCTGGTTGCCCTTACCCGTTACCAGAGTATCAAAGGTGAAGGAGGGGTTGAGCCGGGTGCTTTCGTGGCTGCCGCCAATGGCTTTTACTGCCGCTTGCTTGGCCTGGCTGGGAATGCTGTTGGCGGCAGGTGCGGGGGCGGGTTTGCGCTCACCACTGCCTACGGTTACCGGCACGGCCAGCGGTTTGTTGCTGGGTGCGCCCAGGCGCAGCTCGACCGGGGCTTCGCCCACCAGTTCTACCGCCAGTTCTTCGATGCGGCCAAGGAAACGGTCCTTGATGAACTGCATGATGAAGCGGTTGGGGGCAAACAGCGCAATGCCTTCATCGTTGGCTTCGGCCGCCAGCGGCTTGATCCAGGTATTGAACTGCTGTGAAGACAGTTCGGCCTCAAGGCGCGCGAGGCAGGCAGGCCAGAATTGATCCAGTTCGGTCATTAAGTACACGCAAGTAAAAGCAAAAACCCGCCGTTGACGATATGCGTTGCGGCGGGAGGAGCCATGGTTGTCACCCTGTGGGATGGCCGGACGATAGTGTCTGGCGCGGGTGCAGCCCTGGCATGTGTTCATGCATGGCAAGTGGCTTGCACCATCCCCCTGTCGCGCGTGCTGCCCTTGGGCGGGCGGCTTCGTTTAATAATTACGCAGGGGGTGGGGTGCGTTAAGTTTCGACATTCTAACGGTTTTCGGCAAAGTTATCCACAGGTGTGCTAAAAATTTGCCATTGACAAGCGGCGGTTTTTCTTGTGAAATCACGCGTTTATTTCCGTTTCGAAACAGGAATTCTTTATCATGAAGCGTACTTACCAGCCTTCCACTACCCGTCGCAAGCGCACTCACGGCTTCCTCGTTCGCATGAAGACCCGCGGTGGCCGCGCCGTTATCGCCGCCCGTCGCGCCAAGGGTCGCAAGCGCCTGGCCGTATAAGTTCAGTAATGACTTATCGCTTTCGCCGTGTGCACCGGCTATTAAAAACGGATGAATTTTCATCCGTTTTTAGTTTGCGGCAAGCGCGCAGCACGGCTTTGTTTCAGGTATATGCCCGTCCCAACGATCTGGGCCATGCCCGGGTTGGCCTGGTGGTGGGCAGAAAAGTCCACAAACGGGCGGTACGCCGCAACTACATCAAGCGTACCGTGCGCGAGTGGTTTCGCCTGAATCAGGCAAGCTTGCCGGCACAGGACTACATTGTCCGTGCCAAACTGGCTTTTTCACGCGCTGACAGAGCAGAAGCTGTCATCGCCTTGTCTACACTCTTTGCTAAACTGGCACGATGTCGCGCCTCCTCATCCTCCTGATCCGTTTTTATCAACTGGCCATCAGCCCATGGCTGGCACCACGGTGCCGCTATGTGCCTACCTGTTCCAGTTACGCGATCGAGGCGGTGAGAAAGCATGGCGCCTGCAAGGGCGGCTTTCTGGCGATGAAACGCATCGGGCGCTGTCACCCCTGGGGTGGCAGTGGTTATGACCCGGTTCCCTGAACTTTCCGGTATCGTAGAGATGGATTCCAAGCGACTCATAATCTTCATCGTTCTGTCCATGGGCATCCTCCTGCTGTGGCAGGAGTACTTTGCGCCCAAGCCTGCCCCGCAGCAGGTGGCACAGACACAAACGGCTTCGCAGCCGGACGCACCGGCAAGCCATACCGCCAGCGCCCAGCCTGTTGAGGCAGCCAAGCTCATCGCTGGCCAGCGCATTCGTGTGACCACCGATGTACTCAAGGCCGAAATCGATACCGTAGGTGGTGACCTGCGTCAGCTGGATTTGCTGAAGCACGACTCCGCCACGGACGCCAAAAAGCCGTTCGAGCTGCTCACCGACAAGAATGGTCGCGTGTACGTGGCCCAGACCGGCCTGGTGGCTGCCAGCAATCCGGCCCTGCCCACCCACAAGACGGTTTACACTGCCACGCAGTCCAGCTACACCCTGAGCGGCGACAGCCTGCAGGTCAAGCTGACCGCCCCGGCCGCCAATGGCGTGCAGGTGGTGAAAACCTATACCTTCAAGAAGGGTAGCTACGATATCGCGGTACGCTTCGATATCACCAACGGTGGCAGCACGCCGCTTGCCCCGACTGCCTATTATCGTCTCCTGCGTGATAGCCAGGCCCCGGAAGGCGAAGGCCGCTTTGCCCACACCTTTACCGGCCCGGCTGTTTACACCGCTGACAACAAGTTCCAGAAGGTTTCCTTCGAAGACCTGGCCAAAGGCAAGGGCGATTACACCAAGAACGCCACCGATGGCTGGGTGGGTATGCTGCAGCACTACTTCATGACCGCCTGGATCCTGAAGCCGCTGGATGCTGCCAGCGTGTGCAAGGACGACAAGTCCTGCCACTTCGAGCTGAAGGACAACAACGGCCTGTATTCTGCTGCCGCTACGGTTGACCTGAAAACCATCAATCCGGGCCAGACCGCTTCCATCACCGTGCCGCTGTATGCCGGCCCGGAAGACTACAGCGTGCTGACCAAGATTGCCGACGGCCTGGAATACTCCAAGGACTACGGCTGGGTACACATCTTTGCTTCCCCGCTGTTCTGGCTGCTGACCAAGCTGCACGGTCTGGTACAGAACTGGGGCTGGGCCATCGTGCTGCTCACCCTTACCGTGAAGGCCATCTTCTATCCGCTGACCGCTGCGTCCTACCGCTCCATGGCCAAGATGAAGGCCCTGGCACCGCGTCTGGAACGCATGAAGGAACAATACGGCGACGACCGCATGAAGTTCCAGCAGGCCGTGATGGAAATGTACAAGAGCGAGAAGGTGAATCCGCTGGGTGGCTGTCTGCCCATGCTGATCCAGATTCCGGTGTTCATCGGCCTGTACTGGGCGCTGCTGGCTTCGGTTGAGCTGCGTCAGGCACCGTGGATCCTGTGGTACACCGACCTGGCCCGTCCAGACCCGTACTACGTGTTGCCGGTAATCATGGCTGCCACCATGTTCCTGCAAACCTTCCTGAACCCGCCGCCGACCGATCCGATGCAGGCGAAGATGATGAAGATCATGCCGGTTGCCTTCTCGGCCATGTTCTTCTTCTTCCCGGCTGGTCTGGTGCTGTACTACGCAGTCAACAACATCCTGTCGATTGCCCAGCAGTGGTACATCAACAAGAGCATTGAAAACAGCAAGAAAGTCGCCCTGCAGTCCTGAAACGGACGGTAGTGACTGACAAAGCCCGGCCAGATAAAGGCCGGGCTTTCTTTCTGATACAGTAAAAAAATCAACGCAAGCTGACCCAAGCCGCTGTCGCCATCCATGTAGCGGCTGTTTCGGTCAGCCTGTCAGCAGCAAGGAAACCGCCATGCCTAGTCTCTACGCTCCCGTCACCATTTGTGCCATTGCCACCGCACCCGGTCGTGGCGGGGTAGGGGTCATCCGCGTGTCAGGGCGTGAGCTGCTGCCCTTTGCTGCGGCACTGAGCGGCGGCAAGCAACCCAAGCCGCGTTATGCCACCTATACCGATTTCTACGCGGCAGATGGCGAGGCCATCGACAACGGCCTGCTGCTGTACTTCCCCGGCCCCAACAGTTTTACCGGCGAAGACGTGCTGGAGCTGCAAGGCCATGGCGGGCCGGTGGTGCTCAATATGTTGCTGTCGCGTTGCCTGCAACTGGGCGCACGGCTGGCCGAGCCGGGCGAGTTTTCCAAGCGCGCTTTCCTGAACGACAAGATGGACCTGGCCCAGGCCGAAAGCGTGGCCGACCTGATTGATGCTTCCAGCGAAACCGCCGCCCGCAGCGCGCTCAAATCGCTGAAAGGCGCGTTCTCCAATGAAATCCACGTGCTGGTGGATGAGCTGATCACCCTGCGCATGCTGGTGGAAGCTACGCTGGACTTTCCGGAAGAAGAAATCGACTTCCTCAAGCAGGCCGATGCGCTGGGCAAGCTGCAAACACTGCGTCAGCGCCTGCAACAGGTGCAGGCCACCGCACGACAAGGTGCCATCCTGCGCGAAGGCATGCACGTGGTGCTGGTGGGCCAGCCCAATGTGGGTAAATCCAGCCTGATGAATGCGCTGGCGGGCGACGATATTGCCATCGTCACCGATATCGCCGGCACTACCCGCGACACGGTGCGGGAGGAAATCGTCATCGACGGCGTGCCGGTGCATATCATCGACACCGCCGGCCTGCGCGATACCGACGACGTGGTGGAGAAGATCGGCATCGAACGCACCTGGCAGGCGGTGGAGCGCGCCGATGTGGCGCTGGTGCTGGTGGACAGCCGTGAAGGCGTGACTGCCGAAGTGGAAGCCATTCTGGAGCGCATTCCGCCGCAACTGCCGCGCCTGTTCATCTACAACAAGGCCGATCTGAGCGGCGAAAGCATCGGCATGGCTGAAGAAGATGGCCGCAGCGTGCTGCGCCTGTCCGCCCGCACCCATGCCGGTGTTGACCTGCTGAAGGCGCGGCTGCTGGAGCTGATTGGCTATAGCGGTGCCAGCGAAGGCGTATTCCTGGCGCGCGAGCGTCATCTGGATGCCATCCGCCGTGCTGCCGAGCATATGGAGCTGGCGCATACCGACTGGGAAATGGTGGAAATCTTCGCCGAAGAGCTGCGATTGGCACAGAACGCGCTGTCGGAAATTACCGGCCAGTTCACCCCGGACGACTTGCTGGGTGTGATCTTCAGCCGCTTCTGCATCGGCAAGTAACACCTGCCAGCCGCTTCTCCCGGCCAGGCTGCCTGCAGCTTGGCGCTTGGCGCAACAAAATTCCAACAATCTTCCGCCTGGCTTTGCTGTACCGTTGGGTACAGGCACTTCTCCTGCCGTTTTGCCATGTCTTGCGGATCAAGTCTGATGGAACAAATCACCGTATACGCCTTCCCGGTTTTCCTGCTGCTGATGCTGGTGGAAATCGGCTACGGCCTGGCCATTGGCCGCAATACCTATCGCCTGAGTGACGCGCTGGCCAGCCTGAGCCAGGGTTTGCTCAGCCAGCTGGTGGCCAGTGTCAGCATGTTGTTCCAGATCGGCCTGTATGCGCTGGTGTGGCGACATCTTGCCCTGCTTCCACATGCTGCGCTGTGGGCAACGCCATGGGGCTGGCTGCTGGCCATTGTCATGTTCGACTTCTGTGATTACTGGCTGCACCGTGTCGGCCATGAAAGCGCGGTGTTCTGGGCGGCACATGCCGTGCATCACCAGAGCCAGCATTTCAATCTGTCCACCGCCTTGCGGCAGGAAAGCACGGTGGCGTTTCTGGGCTGGCCCTTCTATCTGCCCATGGCCTTGCTGGGGGTGCCGCCGGCCCAGTTTGCCCTGGCCGGGCTGATCGTGCTGCTGTATCAGTTCTGGATTCATACCGAGCACATCGGCAAGCTGGGCTGGTTCGACAAGGTGTTTTCCTCGCCATCCAACCACCGGGTGCATCACGCGGTGAACGACCAGTATCTGGACAAGAATTACGGTGGCATGTTGATTATCTGGGACCGCCTGTTCGGCACTTTCATTGAAGAGGATGAAGCCCCGGTGTACGGCACCCGCACACCGCTTAACAGCTGGAACCCACTGTGGGCAGTAGCCTCCGGCTATGCACCATTGTGGCAGTTGGCACGGCGTGCACCGCGTTGGCAGGACAAATTGAAGGTGTGGTTCAAGGCACCGGGCTGGTTGCCATATGGCCTTGGCGATAACAGCCCTGCATTTGATTTGCAGCGTGCACGAAAGCGTTACAACCCACTGCTGACACGTGTGGCCATGCTGACGGCACTCTGGCAGTTTGTATTGCAGACTGTCGTTGCCGCAGCCTTTTTGTGGCAGAGCGATGCGCTGTCTCCTCTTCTGCTGTGGGGCTTTGTCTTGTTGCAGCTGGCTGGCCTGGTCGGGCTGGGGCGGCTGTTACAGCGCGAGTGTTCAGCTCTGCACCTGTTGCTGCTGGATGCGCTACTGTTACTGCTGGGTATCGTTGTGTATTACGCTTGAGTACGCTAGCTGTCGCTTTTATGCGGCAGTTTCACATCTATATTTTCCCGCTGACCGTGATGCTGCTCAGGCTATCACGGTCAGCGGGATTGTCATTTTATCTGCATTGAAATTCATAATATTCTTATATTTGGCGGGGTGTGTGGATCCCCAAGTCCACCCATGTCGCCTGCCGAGGCTGTTCTGGCGGTAGCTGACAAGCGGCTTTGCACAATGGTGCAATGCACGATAAGCCGGTTGTCACCTGGCATCCTCCTTTGCTTACACGGATAATTCATTTTTGTTTACAGCACCTTGGTGTTAATGGTTAACCCTGCTTTACAAGCTGGCTGGCGAACCGTTAGTGTCTTCCGACGAGGTGCTTTCCCATGCTCGGCACTGCTCTTGCCTGTACTTATATCGGTCTGCCAACTGGCTGGCGGATGGTGCAGGGCGGGAGATGGTGATGCTGACGCCCTGCCGGTACCTGCTCCTGTTTTGCAGTGATCCTGCCTGGAGACCCTGCCGTGTTGACCAGATTGTCAGACGGTATATGGTAGGCAAATGTCGCAATTGTGTAAAAACATTGCGCAAAATCAACATTCATGGTTTTAATATAATTCAAACGCTCGTTCGAAATTGCCTCGCACGGGCGTTCACTATCTTTATTTTTTGTTTTTGTCATTTCACATTGCAGGAGATTCACACCATGCAGATCGCTATTCCGGCTGAAAAGCTGGCTGGTGAAAAACGCGTGGCCGCAACGCCGGAAACGGTGAAAAAGCTGGTTGCCATGGGTCACGCCGTGGTGGTCGAGCAGGGAGCCGGGCAGTTTGCCGCCGCTCCCGATGCGGCTTACGTTGATGTCGGGGCCAGCATTGCCCCGGATCGTGCCCAGGCGCTGTCCCAGGCCGATATCGTGCTGACCGTGCGTCCGCTGGACGAAGCCGGCATTGCCGAGCTGAAAACCGGCGCGGTGCTGATCGGCCAGCTGGCCCCGTACCAGAACAGCACCTTCCCGCAACTGGCAGCGCGCAAGGTATCCGCCTTTGCCATGGAACTGCTGCCGCGTACCACGCGCGCGCAGAGCATGGACGTGCTGTCCAGCCAGAACAACATTGCCGGTTACAAGGCGGTGCTGCTGGCCACCCATTACTACCCGCGCTTCATGCCCATGTTGATGACGGCTGCCGGTACGGTTAAACCGGCCAAGGTGCTGATCATGGGCGTTGGTGTGGCCGGCTTGCAGGCCATTGCTACCGCCAAGCGGCTGGGTGCGGTGGTGGAAGCCACCGACGTGCGTCCTTCCACCAAGGAGCAGGTGGAATCGCTGGGCGGCAAGTTCATCGAAGTACCGATGACCGATGAAGAAAAAGCCGCCAGCGATGGTGTGTACGCCAAGGAAATGTCGGACGACTACAAACGTCGTCAGGCCGAACTGGTGAGCAAGCACGCCCGCGCCGCCGACATCATCATCACCACCGCGCTGATTCCGGGCAAGAAGGCCCCGACGCTGATCAGCGCCGACATTGTGGCCGCAATGAAGCCGGGCTCGGTGATCATCGATATCGCCGCGGAAGCCGGTGGCAACTGTGAACGCACCCAGCCCGGTGAAGTGGTGGTCACTGACAACCACGTCACCGTGGTGGGCCAGTTCAACCTGCCGGGCGAACTGGCGGCGGATGCCTCCAGCCTGTATGCCAAGAACCTGCTGACCTTCCTGTCGCTGATGCTGAGCAAGGAAGGCTTCACCCTCAATCTGGAAGACGACCTGCTGGCGGCCACCCTGGTGACCCACGACGGCCAGGTGCGTTTCCCGGCGGCCAACTAAGGAGAACAAAGATGGTCGATCCCTTTATCGCCAGCCTTACCGTCTTCGTGCTGGCCGTGTTTGTCGGCTACCACGTGGTATGGAACGTCACCCCGGCGCTGCATACCCCGCTGATGGCGGTGACCAATGCCATTTCCGGCATCATCATCGTCGGCGCCATGCTGCAGGTGGTGGACATCAACGGTTCCGAAATCACCCTCACCTCGGTGCTGGGTACCATCGGCATCTTCCTGGCCAGTATCAACATCTTCGGCGGCTTCATGGTCACCCAGCGCATGCTGGACATGTTCAAGAAGAAGAAAAAGTAAGGAAGAACCATGGCTAATATTTCCGCAGTACTTTATCTGGTGGCGGCCGTGCTGTTCATCATGGCGCTCAAGGGGCTGTCCAGCCCGGTGACGGCGCTGCGCGGCAACAAGTTCGGCATCATCGGCATGATCATTGCCGTGGGCACCACCTTCATCATCATGGACAAGCCGGTGCTGGGGCTGATTGCCGCGGCCATTGTGGCTGGTGCCGTGATTGGTGGCTGGAAGGCCAAGACGGTTGAAATGACCGGCATGCCGGAGCTGGTGGCCGCCATGCACTCGCTGGTGGGCCTGTCCGCGGTGCTGATTGCCGTGGCTGCCATTTTCCATAGCGGTGTGGAACACACCCCGGTGCAGAAGGTGGAACTGTTCATTGGCGCGTTTATTGGTGCCATTACCTTCACCGCCTCGGTGATTGCCTATGGCAAGCTGTCCGGCCGCTTTGGCTCCAAGGCCGTCAACTTCAGTGGTCAGCATCTGCTGAATCTGGTGCTGGCGCTGGCCATGGTGGGCTTCGGCATTGCCTACTTCGTCACCGACAGCCATGCGGCCTTCCTGGCGATGGTGGCCATTGCGCTGGTGCTGGGTGTGACGCTGATCATCCCCATCGGTGGTGCCGACATGCCGGTGGTGGTGTCCATGCTCAACTCCTACTCTGGCTGGGCGGCAGCGGGTATCGGCTTCACGCTTAACAACCCGGTGCTGATCATTGCCGGTGCCTGCGTGGGTTCGTCCGGTGCCATCCTGTCCTACATCATGTGCAAGGCGATGAACCGTTCTATCGTCTCGGTGTTGCTGGGTGGTTTTGGTGCGGAGTCGGGTGGTGCTGGCCCGGCTGGTGATAGCGGCCCGAAGAACTACAAGTCCGGTTCCGCTGAAGACGCAGCCTTCCTGATGAGCAATGCCGACAGCGTGGTGATCGTACCGGGTTATGGCCTGGCGGTATCGCGCGCTCAGCATGCCTTGCAGGAGTTTGCCGAGCTGCTGCACGAGAAGGGCGTCACCGTACGCTACGCCATTCACCCGGTGGCTGGCCGTATGCCGGGCCACATGAACGTGCTGCTGGCCGAAGCCGAAGTGCCGTACGAACAGGTACTGGAGATGGAAGAGATCAACTCTGACTTCAACAATACCGACGTGGTGCTGGTGATTGGTGCCAACGACGTGGTGAACCCGGCGGCGCAGAAGGATAAGTCCAGCCCCATCTACGGCATGCCGATTCTGGAAGCCCACAAGGCGCGTACCGTGATCGTGGTGAAGCGTTCGATGAGCGTGGGTTATGCCGGCCTCGACAACGAACTGTTCTACATGGACAAGACCATGATGGTGTTTGGCGATGCCAAGAAAGTGGTGGAAGACCTGGTGAAGGGTGTGGTGCATTAAGCACTGCCACCCACTGTGTCATCTCGTGCAACCCCGCCGTCCCGGCGGGGTTTTTCGTGTGTGGCCTGGCTTGCCGGCAGCGGGTTTTCCATGGCTGGCAAAACCGGCCCACACCAATCCGCACATGCTGATCGGGAACTTTGGCCATCGTATTGCCTTCTTATATTAGTATTTGTTAATTGAAGGAGACTGCAATGTTCCGTCACACCACGCTACTTCTGGCTGTGCTGCTGTCTGCACCGGTCTGGGCACAGGCTGATCTGCCTGCTGGCGACTGGCGACTGGCAACTGGCATCCTCCAATGTGGCCACACCACTACCTACCCTGTCGGTGCGGGATGGCCGGGTAAGTGGCTTTGCCGGTTGCAACCGCTTTAGCGGCCAGCACAATGCGGTCGGCAAGCTGGTGTTGGCCAGTACCCGCATGATGTGTGCTCCGGCGATGATGCAGACCGAGCAGGCTTATCTGGACTTTTTGTCCCAGCCCTTCACCAACAAAGTGGATAGCAAAACAGGTGAGCTGGTGCTGAACGGTAGCCGCGGGGAATACCGCTTTACTCGCCAGCCAGCTCCGGTTGTCAGCAAGCCGGTGGCTGCGGTGGAGCAGCCGCAGTATCTGTATGTGAGTGCCGTGCGCAAGAACTGCAGTGCCGGTGCCGGGCAGATGCAATGCCTGCAGGTACGCAGCAGTGAAAACCAGCCCTGGCAGCTGTTCTATGGCGAAATCGTAGGCTTCAAGCCGCAGCCGGATACCGCCTACTACCTGAAGCTGCGTTATGAGGCGGTGAAAAACCCGCCGGCAGATGCATCACGTGTACGGACTGTTCTTGAGCGGGTGGTGTTCAGCGAAACCATTACGCGCTCCAGGCTGTAAGCATGTGGCCTGATAACAAGAAAAAAGCCCGCGTTTGCGGGCTTTTTTGTGAGAGAGAGCGGGCGTCAATCGCCCTTGGCCAGCGCCAGTTCCAGGCTGCGATGATAATGCTGCGCGGCCTGTTCTTCCTTGCCGGTGGCTTCGAATAAACGCGCCAGCTCGGCATTGGCACACAGGGTGGGCTCGATAGAGTTACTGGCTTCCAGATAGCTCTGCGCCTTGCCCCATAGTTGCTGGTTCATTGCCAGACGGCCCAGCGCCAGCAGCAGCATGTAGTCGCGCGGACGGGTTTTCAGCCAGCCTTCTGCACTGCGCATCAGCTCCAGACGTTTTTCCGGCGACAGGCGTTCTGCCAACTGGCCCAGTTCGCGCGCCAGTTCCGGCGTGGCCTGATCTTCGTCTGCCAGTGCTTCGGCCAGCAGGGTGGCGGCATAGTCGAAGTCTTCCAGTGCAATCAGCCGACTGACGATCTCGCTCACCAGCACCGGGTTGCGGCGTTCGGCCTCCGGAATGCGGCGCAGCCAGTCGCGTACTTCGCGGCTGCCGACAAAACCGGTCAGTTGCTGGCTGTAAGCCGCCAGGCGATAACGGCGCGCTTGCGAGGGTTCCAGTGCTTCGGCCTTGAGCAGTTTTTCTGTCAGTGCCAGTACGGCATCCGGCTGGCGTTGCAGCAAACGTACTTTCAGTTCCAGGCGCAGGGCATTGGTGAGATTGGGCGACAGCGCACGGGCGCGTTCGATGGCTGCCAGTGCGCCCAGTGCGTCCTTGGCTTCCAGCTTCAGCTCGGCGTCCAGCATGTGGCGGGCCAGTTGCAGGCGTTCCGGCAGGGCATCCAGCTGTTGCAAGTACTGATCGCGCTTGTCCAGATCGCCGGTAGCACCGGCAGAGCGGGCGGCCAGCAGCAGGGCCAGCGCACGGTTTTCTGCCGCGTACTCGTCCTCCATGGCCTTGAGCGCTTCACGTTCGGCTTTCTGGAAGCGGCCTTCAAAAAAGGCGATCCCCGCTTCGCGCAGCGCGTGGCGGGCGGCTTTCAGCTTTTTCTGGCGCTGGAAGCGCTTGACCTCCGCGGGCAGCCCGGCCGTGATGCTGATGACGCGCATCACCGCATAAGCCAGCACGATCAGGGCCACGATGCCCAGCAGCAGCAGGTTGAACGACACTTCCATGCGCCACGGCGGCAGGAACAGGATGGCGTAGCCGGTATTCAGGGTGGAGGCCAGCCCCACCAGTACGGCCAGCGCAAACAGGCCGGTAATCCAGATGACGAATTTCACCGCTCAGTCTCCCTTGTTGCCTTGGGCGTCACGAACCGCCTTCAGGCTGGCGTTGAGGTCGGGCAGGGTGACGGACAGCGGAGCGGACTTGAGCTCCTGCAAGGTGGCCAGCCACTGGCGCGTGGCCGGGGCATCACCGTCGAAGTAGCGCTGTACATAGTCCTGGGCGGCATTGATGTCGGCGGTGTAGGTGGTGCCGTCACGCTGCAGCAGGGCCAGGCGTGCGTCCAGCAGACGCATTTTCAGGTTCTCGCGCAGGAAGAAGGACTGCTCCGGCGACAGCAGCAAGGCTTCTGGCTTGTCCATACGGCGGATGTGCACCAGCTCGCCCAGGCTCTGGCTGATGTCGGCCACCAGGCGTTCCCAGAAGGGCGCGGTGGCGGGCACGCGCTTGGCGGCTTGCTTGTCTTGCAGATGATGGGCATCCACCACCAGCGGCATGCTGCTGCTGGACAGCATCAGGCGGTCCAGCTTGACGGTAAGGCCGACGCTGTCCAGATAAGGCAGGGCCTTGAGCTTTTCCAGGTCGGTGGCCACTGCCTTTTTCACGGCAATCAGCTGTGGCTGGTCGAACTTGGACAGGCGGGCGTCCACCATTTGCAGGGCGGAGATGGCCGCAGTGACATTGCCGGCCAGTTGCAGCTGCTGGCTGGCAATGGCCAGCGTGTGTTCCACTTCGGACAGCAGCCAGTCGGAGCGGTTTTTGGTCAGCTCCTGATACATGCCGTTCAGGGTGTTGTACTGACCGGCGGATTCATTCACGCGGGTTTCCAGCACCGCCAGCTTGGCATCGGTGGCGCGGGCGGCGCTGAGCGCCTGCTCGGTCAGGCCACGCAATTCCTTGGAGGCACCATTGCCTTCGGCCATGCGGCCCGCCAGTTCCTGGCGTGCGGCAGCCAGTTCCTGCTGGGTGCTGTACAGCTGGTATCCTGACAGGCCAAGGGCGGCCAGTGCCACCAGCAGGGCCAGGTTCAGCTGTTTTTTGCGGGCGGGACGGGGAGTGTCGACAGTCTGGGTTTCGCTCATGGGTGACGGCAGAACCATTCTCTGAGGCCGTTGACGAGCGCTTCGTCATCGGCCCGGGTTGTCACGATGCGTGTCGCGCCCAGTGCCTGCAATCGTTCGGCAATGCGCGGGTGCGGTACGCAATACAAAAGGCATTGTAACGTCACGGCTCTTGCCGGACCAGCCAGTCTGAACAATTGCTCCACCATTTCGCTGGAAGTGATCACCATGGCGTCGGGCGGGTCATTATCCAGCAAGGCCCAGTCCGGCGTGCCGTCCACCCGCTGGTAGACCTCGGCCAGGGTGACGCTGGCCCCGCGTGCGCGCAGGGTGTCGGCCAGCAGGGCGCGACCGCCAAGGCCACGCACGATCAGCCAGTGCTGGCCGCTGACATCAGCCAGCTGCGGCAGGGCCAGCAAGGCTTCGCTGTCGCTGCCGGCGGTGGGAAACAGGATGTCCTGCCCGCTGAGACCGGCCAGGCGGCGTGCGCTGGCCTGGCCCACGCAAGCCAGTCGGGCGTTGAGAGCTTGTTGTTGCAGTACCGGCCAGGCGATGTCGATGGCGCTGGGGCTGACAAAAAACAGCCAGTCCGCCAGTGCGGCTTGTTGTGGCAAGTGTGCCAGCGCATCAGGACGAGGCTGGGTGTCCATGACCGGGAAGGGTTGCCCCTGCCAGCCGGCATCGGCCAGCAGGGTCAGCAAACGGCCGCTTTGTGCGGACGGTCTGGCCACCAGGATGCGGCGGCCGGCTGCTGTCATGCCTGGTCTTTCAGTACGGCGTCGATCAGCGGCTTGGCGCCATCGTCCAGCAGGCGCTTGGCCACGGCGCGGCCCAGCGAGTCGGCATACTGGCGCGGCGCACTGGCGGTGGCGGTCAGCATGACCGAGCCATCCGGGTGGGCCACAAAACCGCCCAGGGTGAGCACATCATCGCTCAGGGTGGCAAAGGCGCCCAGCGGTACCTGGCAGCTGCCGCCCAGCTCGCGGGCCAGTGCACGTTCTGCGCTGACACAGGCGTGGGTGTCCGGGTGGTTCAAGGGTTGCAACAGGGCCAGCATGTCGGCACGGTCGGCGCGGATTTCAATGCCCAGCGCACCTTGTCCGGCGGCCGGCAGGCTTTCGGACGGGGCGAGTTCTGCGCGAATCCGGTCGTGTAGTTCCAAGCGTTTGAGTCCGGCGGCGGCCAGAATGATGGCGTCGTACTCGCCTTCGTCCAGCTTGCGCAAGCGGGTTTGCACATTGCCGCGCAGCGGTTTGATCACCAGTTGCGGATAGCGGGCGCGCAGTTGTGATTCGCGGCGCAGGCTGGAGGTGCCCACCACGGCACCTGCCGGTAGTTCGGCAAGGCTGGAAAACGTGTTGGAGACAAAGGCATCGCGCGGGTCTTCGCGTTCGCAGATGGCGGCCAGGGCAAAGCCCTCCGGCAGCACCATCGGCACGTCCTTGATGGAGTGTACGGCGAGGTCGGCACGGCCTTCGGCCAGGGCAACTTCCAGCTCTTTCACGAACAGGCCCTTGCCGCCGATCTTGGACAGGGTCTTGTCCAGGATCTGGTCGCCCTGGGTGGTCATGCCCAGAATCTCGACGGTGAGGTGCGGGTACAGCGCTTGCAGACGGGCCTGGATGTGTTCGGCCTGCCACATGGCCAGGCGGCTTTCGCGGCTGGCGATGACGATCTTGTCCATGAATTGCGGTCCTGACGATGAATTTTCGCCCGATTCTAGCATGCAGTCATGGCTATGCCTGGAGTGGGATCAAGGAAAAACCATTTGTCGGCGGCAGTTGCAGGCAAGGGTGAACCCGCGTTGCTGTTGTGCACAAAATGTGCGAAAAAATTCAGGAAAATTCGGTAATGAACACACTACAGCTGTAATGCTGCCTATGATGGTTGCTCGGCAGTCTGTTGAAGCCAGGCACTTGCCTGCCTTGAACGGGTTGCATTTCCATCAAAAACAGGTCGTCTGTGCGATTCCGGTACTACACCCACCGCAAACGGATAAGTCGGCCAGACGATTCGACAAAGGAAACAGGACATGACGGAGCTGGACAAGGATCTTCCCCTACGTGCCGACCTGGCGCGGCTGGACCGCCTCTTGGGCGAAGTGTTGCATGCCCAGGAAGGACCGCAGGTATATCAGGAGGTAAAGGCCATTGCGGCACGCACGCCCGAGCAGCGGGCATTGCCGCTGCCGGACACCTTGTCGCCCAAGGCCACCACCGCCCTGGTACGCGCCTGTGGCCTGTATGCGCAGTTGTTCAATATTGCGGAAGACCTGCACCACACCCGTCGTCGTCGTGCCCACCAGATTGCCGGCTCGCGCCCGCAACAAGGCAGCCTGAACCGTGCGCTGGCACGGCTGAAGGAAGACGGTGTCAGCTTTGCCCAGCTGTCCGACACCCTGCAGGACGCCTATGTCGGCGCTATCCTTACCGCCCACCCCACCGAAGTGCAGCGCCAGAGCGTGCTGGACGGCCACCGTGCGGTGCACAAATTCCTCAGCCAGCTCGGCTCGCCCGACATTACGCCGGAAGAAGAAACCGAACTGGATGGCAAGCTCAAGCGGGTGATCCTGTCGCTGTGGCAGACCTCGGAAATCCGCCATTTCAAGCTGTCGGTGGAAGACGAAATCAAGAACGGTGTGGCCTACCACCCGATGACCTTCTTCTCCGCCCTGCCGCGGCTGTACGACCGTCTGGGCAAGGAAGTGACCGCCGCCTGGGGGCAAAGCCCGGTGTTGCCGCCCTTTATCCGTGTGGGCAGCTGGATTGGTGGCGACCGCGACGGCAACCCCAATGTCAACGCCACCGTGTTGCGCCATGCCTTTACCCTGCAAGCCACCCAGGCCTTCGAGCACTACCTGTCCGAGCTGGCATCGCTGTACCGCGAACTGTCCTTGTCCGAGCGCCATGTCAGCGTGAGCCCGGCCTTGCAGGCCCTGTCCGACCAGACCCCGGACAACAAGGAAAGCCGCGAGCAGGAACCCTATCGCCGCGCGCTGGCCACCATTGAAGCGCGTCTGTTGGGCAAGGCCGCCGAACTGGGCCTGGCGGTGCGTGGCCGCTGGCCGGTGGCCGAAGCCTATCGTGACACCGCCGCCTTCCAGGCCGACCTTGCCACCGTGGCCGACTCACTGATTGCCCATGGCAGCGACTTGCTGGCCGATGGCCGTCTGGCACGTCTGCGCCGTGCGGTGGAAGTGTTCGGCTTCTTCCTGATGCCGGTGGACCTGCGCCAGTTTGCCGGCATGCACGAAGCGGTGGTGAGCGAGCTGTTTTCCAGTGCCGGACTGGAACATTACCCGGCGCTGGACGAAGCCGCGCGCATCCGCGTATTGCTGCGCGAACTGGCCACCCCGCGCCTGTTGTACTCGCCGTATCAGCAGTACAGCGCCGATACCGAAAAAGAGCTGGCCATCTTCCGCGAAGCCGCGCGGATCCAGCAGCAGTTCGGCACCGAGGCCATCAGCCAGAGCATCATTTCCAATTGCGCTTCGGTCAGCGACATTCTGGCGCTGGCGCTGATCCTGAAGGAAACCGGCCTGATCCGGCTGGAAAACGGCCTGCCGGTGTCCACCATCAATGTGGTGCCGCTGTTCGAAACCATTGCCGACCTGGTGGCCGCCACCGACATCATGGACACGCTGTTTGCGCTGCCGTGGTACCAGTTGCTGCTCAAGAGCCGCGGCATGCTGCAAGAAGTGATGCTGGGCTATTCCGACAGCAACAAGGACGGCGGCTATCTCACCAGCCAATGGGAGCTGTACAAGGCAGAACAGCGCCTGGTGCAGAGCTTTGACAAAGCCGGGGTCAAACTGCGGCTGTTCCACGGTCGTGGCGGTTCGGTCGGCCGTGGTGGCGGCCCGTCCTTCGAGGCCATCATGTCGCAGCCGGCGGGCAGCGTGGCCGGACGCATCCGCATTACCGAGCAGGGCGAGGTGATTGCCTCCAAGTATTCCGACCCCGACATCGGCACCCGCAACCTGGAAGCGCTGGTGGCCGCCACGCTGGAAGCCAGCCTCACCACCCACCCCAGCTGTGAGGCCGATGGTCCGGTGTTTGACGAGCTGTCCGAAGCCGCGTTCAAGGCCTATCGCCAGCTGGTGGAAACCGAAGGCTTCATGCAGTACTTCCTGGAAGCCACGCCGATCAACGCCATTGCCAAGCTCAACATCGGCAGCCGCCCGGCTTCACGCAAGAGCCTGGCATCCATCAAGGACCTGCGCGCCATTCCCTGGGTGTTCTCCTGGTCGCAATCGCGGGTGATGCTGCCCGGCTGGTTCGGTTTCGGCTCGGCTGTGGCCGGTTTCATTGCCCGCCATGGCGACGAAGGCCTGGCCCGTCTGCAAGGCTTGTATCGCACATCGCCCTTCTTCCAGGTGATTCTGTCCAATATGGAACAGGTGCTGGCCAAGGCCGACCTGGGCATTGCGCGCCGTTTTGCCGCGCTGGTGTCGGACCGGGCACTGGCTGACAAGCTGTTTGGCCAGATTGAGGCGGAATGGCAGAAGACCCACGATGCTTTCTTTGCCATCAGTGGCCAGACCAGCCTGCTGGAACAAAACCCCACCTTGCACCGCAGCCTGGAAACCCGCCTGCCGTATCTGGATGCGCTCAACCTGCTGCAGGCCGACCTGCTGCAGCGCCTGCGTGCCAATCCGGATGATGCCGAGGCCCTGTACGCCATTCACCTCACCATCAACGGTACGTCGGCTGGTTTGCGTAATAGCGGCTGATCCGGCCTCCAGCCTGCCGGCAGGAAAACCGTCACCCGAGGGTGGCGGTTTTTTGTTGCCTGCAGCTGGCTCAGGCCACTGGCTGGCCGGATTCGCTCATCCGGCCGTGGCCGGTTTCCTGCAAGGCGGGAATCAGCAGGATGGCAAGCAGGGTGCAGCCAAGGAAGAACAGGCCGGACTGCTGAAAGTGTTGCAGCAAGGTGCCAGGCCTGCTGTTGCTGAAGGGCAGGAACAGGTTGTAGGCCATGCCCACCAGGGTGGCACTGCCAAATACCAGAAAATTGGCACAGCCGGCGGCACTGCCCTTCACCCGGTCCGGATTCACCTCCTTGCTGATACTCACCACCAGCAATTCGGCGCCGGATACCACACCCAGCAGCAGCATGCTGGCTTCACCGGGTAACAGGTCCGGAAACAGGAACAGCTGCATCATCACCAGCAGCATCAGTACCGCGCCGGTCAACAGTACCGGCTTGCGCTGGCCTAGCCGGTCCGACCACAGGCCAAACAAGGGGCTGCCGATAATCCAGCCCAAGGACACCACCGAGCTGGCCAATACCGCATCGGCATAGCTGAACTGCCGGTCGTGCTGGAACAGATCAACCGCCCAGGTCATGGCAAACACCGAGGTAGGCACGGTCATCAGGCCACCTATCACCCCGGCCAGCCACGATTGTCGGTTCGACAGAATGATGCGGAAGGGTTCCAGCAAACCAAGTGTTGATGTGGCCGCAGGCGCGGCAGTACTTGGCGGCGGGTGTGCGCCGGGCCGCAATAACACCATGAACCCGATTGCCAGCAGCAAGATCGCGCCGGCCAGTGCCGTCCAGTATGCGCTCATGCTCAGGCCGCTGCTCAGCGCCTGGCCAATCCCGTACTGGCCGAGATAGCCGCCCAGGTTGCCACTGGCCTGGGTGATCCCCAGCACGGTGGCCAATCGTTGCGGGCTGAAGCCCTGGGTGGCAATGAACACGCAGCCCGGCCAGGCAAAGGCACAGCCTGCGCCTTGCAGCAAGCGGCCGATATAGCCGCCGGTTTCTGAGCCAGCCAGAAAACACAAGCAGCCGATGGCCAGAATCACACAGCCGGCCACCAGCGGCGTGCGCGGGCCAAGGTGATCGATGGACAGCCCGGCCACCAGACTGCACAAGGAATAGGTAATGAAATAGCTGCCCAGCAGGCTGCCCGCCTGCAGCGGCGTGATGCCGAACTGCTGGCTGAGCGGATGCAACATGACCGCCGGGCTGGTGCGTACCACATAGTCCAGAAAGTAAAACACGGCACCCAACAGCCAGGCCAGTAACAGCAGCCGGGCAGGGGATAAGGGGCGAGGTGGTGTCATTGGCTGCTCCTTGGCGATCCATCAGGCAACGGGCAACCGGATGTGGGCGGCCCGTGTGGAGAGTCCCCGGCCAGGCCGACCGGGGCCCAAGGCTTAACGGCGCAGGAAATTGCTTTCGATCAGCTTTACCACCTCACCGCCATGACCGGACAAGATGGCCTTGGCCGAATACAGGGCGGTGTGCAGCACTTCTTCCGTGGTGACGGTGGGTGGCATGATCAGCTCATACTGGTTCACCTTGACGTCCAGCAGCATGGGGCCGGGCTCGGCCAGCCATTGCGCCACGGCCTCTGGCAGCTGGTCTGCATGCTCCACGCGCAGGCCCTTGAAGCCGACCGCCTCGGCCAGCTTGACCCAGTCCGGGTTGCGCAGGTCGGTAAAGCTGTTCATCAGGCCTTCCACTTTTTGTTCGATCTCGACAAAGTCCAGCGCACTGTTGTTGAGAATGACGATCTTGATGTCCAGCCCCTCTTGCACAATGGTGAGCAAATCCCCCATCAGCATGGACAGTCCGCCATCACCGCAGATGGCAATCACCTGCCGATGCGGGAAGGCATTCTTGATGCCCAGCGCCTCCGGCATGGCATTGGCCATGGTGCCGTGAATCAGGCTGGCCAGCGTGCGGCGCTTGCCATTGGCGGTGGTGTGGCGCAGCAGCCAGACCATGGCGGTGCCGGAATCGCCCACCAGAAAGGCATCGTCAGCGGCCATCTGGTCAATCAGTTTCACCAGATATTGCGGGTGAATCAGGCCGTTGTGCCCCGGTTTTTCTTGTTCCGCCAGCCAGTGCAGTGATTTCTGATGCAGCTTCTGGCACTCCTGCAGGAAGTTGTCATCGTGCCGTTCCGGCAGACGCGGCAGCAGTTTTTGCAAGGTGGTGCGGATGTCGCCGACCACGCCCAGCTTCACCGGATGACGCCGCCCCAGGTGGGTGGCTTGATTGTCCACCTGCACGATGGTGGCGCGGTGCGGGTAGAACGATGTCCAGGCAAAATCCGCCCCCAGCAGCAACAGCGTGTCGCACTCCTGCGTGGCGTGATAGCCCGATTCGATGCCCAGCATGCCGGTCATGCCCACATTGAAAGGATTGTCCGGTTCGATGAAATCCTTGGCCCGGCTGGTGTGCGCCACCGGGGCTTTGAGCCGGCGCGCCAGTTCCACGATTTCGTCATGGGCATCGGCGCAGCCCGAGCCGCAATACAGTGCCAGCCGCTCGGAAGACAGCAACAGCTCGGCCATCTGGTCCAGCTCGCTATCGGATGGGGTGCAGACTGGCTGCGGATGATGGGTAGAGAAGGGCAGGCCGGGTGGCACATGCTGGCCTGCAAGGTCGCCCGGCACGATCAGCACGGCCACGCCGCGCAGGTTGATGGCGGCCTGCGCCGCCTGTGCGGTGAGGCGCCTGGCTTGCGAGGGGTGATAGAGCGTGGCGCAGAAATGGCTGCAGCTTTTGAAGATGGCTGCCAGATCCACCTCCTGCGGAAACTCCATGCCCAGCTCGGTCAGTGCCACCTGAGTGGCAATCATCACGACGGGGGCACGATTGCGGTGTGCTTCCAGCAGGCCGTTGATGGTATGCAGGCTGCCCGGACCGCAGCTGCCGGCGCAGGCACTCAGCCCACCGGTCATATAGCTTTCCGCCCCGGCGGCCATGGCGGCGACCTCTTCGTGACGCACATGTACCCATTTGATCTTGCTGCCGCGGATGGCATCGGTAATGTGATTGAGGGTGTCACCGACAATGCCGTAGCAGTTTTTCACCCCGGCTTGTTGCAGGGTTTCGACGATGACTTCACCGACAGTCTGATGGCTCATAGTGGGCTTCTCCATGGATGGGGGCTGGCCGGAAGGCGTGCTGTAACTGTGGTAACCGCGCTGCGTAGCAAGCAGGCCAGCGGCATGCTTGGCTGTTTGCTACAAGCCGAAGTTACTGTTTTGCATCTTTGTCCCTGCCGGCCTGTTCTGTCCCTGCCCATTTTCTGGAGTTGGCTGCTGAAGAATTATTTGTTGCGCGTCATTTTTTTCCCTTGTGCCAGCGAAATTTCCTTTTCCATCGCCAGCCCCCTTCAGCCCCTTGTTTTTGCCGTTGCCGGGCAATCATGCTCCAGCCAGTCAACTCGATGGTTCGACGTGGCCCGCCGGCCCGGGCGTACCTTGCGCCCGCAGAGATGACACTCCGCAACAGCCCCACAGGAGCATGCCATGACCCACTCTGTCGATTCCCCCTCTCCCGATTTAGCCGGCAGTAGCCGCCGGCATTTTCTCAAACAGCTGGCGGCGGCATCCGGCAGCCTGCCACTGGGTCAGGTACTGGCCGGCGGTACGGCTGGCGCTTTGCTGTTGCAATCAGCCGATGCTGCAGCCGCTACATCCGGCAAGCCGGCCATCAACACCGTATATGGCTATGAAAGTTTTGGCCCGGACGAAGCGGCGTTTGTTGAAAGCATGCTCAACCTCATGTGTCCGGCGGACGCTCATACACCAAATGGTGTCGATTGCGGGCTGGCCATCTATATCGACCGGCAGCTGGCCGGCAGTTTTGGTCAGGGTGCGCGACGCTATCAGGAAGGCCCGTTCCTGCAAGGGGCTCCCGAGTGCGGCCCGCAGTTGCCGTTGACGCCGGAACAGTATTTCAAGGCTGGCTTAGCAGAAGCAGATCGTGCGGCCCACCGAGCCTATGGCCAGTTGTTTGATGCGCTGACTCCAGTACAGGGCGAACAATTCCTGCAGCAGCTCGCTGCCGGTCAGGTGCCGGGTGAGCAGTTGGACCTGGCGCTATGGTTTAACAGCCTGGTGTATCCGCTGTTTACCGAAGCCTGTTTTGCCGATCCGCTCTACGGCGGAAATGTCGGCATGGTGTTCTGGAAAATGATTGGCTACCCCGGCCTGCCGGCCACCCATGCACTGGATGTGGTCCAGTATCTTGGCAAGCCCTATCCCGGTGCTGCCAACCCCAAATCCATTGCCGATTTCAGCTAGGGAGTCGCCATGAAAATACGTGCAAGCAAAACTGTGGTCATTGTGGGGGGCGGACTGACCGCCGGTCTGATTGCCCGCCAGCTGACGGCCAAAGGAGTGGATGTACTGGTGCTGGAGCGCGGTGGCGACCACAGCAAGGGACCGGAATCCAGCCTGCCCAACCAGCGTGACGAATTGCGCTGGGATGTTCGCCAGGGCTTGATTCAGGATTGGTCACGCGACACCTATACCTTGCGCCATCAGCAAGATCAGACGGCGCTGCCGGTACGCTGGATGGAATCCTTCCTGCCGGGGCAGGGGCTGGGTGGTGCCGGCAATCATTGGAACGGCCATTTGTGGCGCTGGGCGGAGTACGACCCGCAACTGCGCAGCCATTATCTGCATCGCTACGGCAAACAGGCGATTCCGGCGGACATGCCCTTGCAGGACTGGGGTGTCAGTTATGCCGAGCTGGAGCCGTACCACGATTTGTTCGAGAAACTGTTCGGGGTATCCGGGCAGGCCGGGAATATCGCTGGTCAGAAGCTGCCAGGCGGCAATCCCTTCGAAGCCCCGCGCAGCGGAACATATCCACAGGCCCCCTTGCATGTGCTGGAGTCCGGGCTGGTGTTCAAACAGGCTTGTGACAAACTGGGCTATCACCCTTTCCCGCAGGCAGCTGCCAATTCTTCAGGTGCGTATACCAACCCGGATGGGCAAAAACTGGGGCAATGCCAGTATTGCGGTCATTGCGAGCGTTTTATCTGCGAAGCCAATGCCAAGGGCTCGCCACAGATTTTGCTTTATCCCATGCTGCGCCAGCGCAAGAGCTTTGAAGTCCGGCTCAATACCCAGGTGCTGGGACTGCGCTATGACGCACCAGGCAAGCGGGCGACTGCGGTGCACTGCCTGGATCTGCTGACCGGCGAAGAGTACGAACAGCCTGCCGATGTAGTGGTGCTGGCGGCTTTCACCATGAGCAATACCCAGTTGCTGCTGCACAGCAAGATCGGCAAACCATACGATCCGGTCAGCAATACCGGGGTGGTGGGCAAAAACTTCTGCTACCAGGTCAATGCCGGCGTCAATCTGTTCTTCAAGGACAAATGGTTCAATCCCTTCCTGGCCAGTGGCAGCACCCAGATCGTCATCGACGATTTCAATAACGACAATTTCGACCATACCGGCCTGGGCTTTCTTGGCGGTGCCACCATACAGGCTTTCCAGTTCAGTGGCCGCCCCATCAAGGGGCGACGGGTGCCGGATGGTACACCGCGCTGGGGTAGTGCTTGGAAACAGGCCAATGCCGACTGGTATGCCCACGCCATGTCGCTGGGCATTGAGGGTAGTTGTTATCCGCACCGTGGCAATTATCTGAGCCTGGATCCGAGCTATCGGGATGTCTATGGCCGCCCGCTGATCCGCATGACTTTTGATTACCGCGACAACGAACAGAAAATGGCCCGCTTCGTCAGCGGCAAGATGATGGAAATCGCCCGGCATTGCGGTGCGGACAAGGTTGGTAGCCTGCAAGGGCTGGTGACACCGTTTGACAGCCGTATCTACCAGACCACCCATATCGTGGGCGGCACCATCATGGGCGAATCTGCGCATAACAGCGTGGTATCCCCCCACCTGCAGCATTGGGATGCACATAACCTGTTTGTGGTGGGGGCATCGGTTTATCCGCATAACTCCGGTTACAACCCCACCGGGCCGCTAGGCGCGCTGGCATTGCGGCTGGGGGATGACCTGCTGCGCTATCTGCAGCGTCCTGGCCGCCTGTAATGCAATCAGGCCGCCCGCATGGTGCGGCCTTTGTCCACTCCAAAGGAGATTCCCATGCGTACCATCCTGTTTGTTGCTGCCCTGTTGCCGGTGTCGGTATTTGCTGCCAGTCCGGCTACTGCGCCTGCTGCGTTTGCCCAGTCCGGCTACTGCGCCTGCTGCGTTTGCCCAGTGCGCTGCCTGTCACAGCGTAACCGGCAGCAATGGCGTCGGCCCCAGCCTGAAAGGCATCATGGGGCGTAAGGCGGGGAGTTTCCCCGGTTTTCGCTACAGCCGGGCGATGAAGACTTACGGCAAGAGCTGGGACAAGACTAATCTGGCTGCCTATCTGGCCAATCCGCAACAAGCAGTACCCGGTAATACCATGCCGTTTGCCGGGGTGCCGGATGCCAGCCAGCGAGCAGCAATTGTCAATTATCTGGCCACGCTCAAATAAGCCGACCAGTCGTCTTGCGGCAATCCACCACCGGCAGGTGGTGGGTTCTGCCGGACGAGCCTCTGCTTGCCGCGACAGCTTATTCAAGCCGGGATGATTTCGGAGAGATTGCGGCAAAGCTGTCGCAGCACCGCCAGATCGGCAGGTCAGATTTACTGACGGACGGCGTGCTCCATGCGCCGGTCGGGTACCAGCCACCACAGGGCCATCAGTGCATATACCGTGGCCGCCAGGGTTGTGGAATAAAACGACAGGGCAATGCCGCTCAGATAGAACAGTGGTGACAAGCGGCCCTTGATATCACGACCCAGTGCCTGGCTGAGCACCTCGCGATTGCCCGGTACGCATAGCAAGGTCCGCTGCATCAGGTACCAGGCCAGTGCGGCCATCAGCAGCACCACGCCGTACAGTGCCACCGGCAGCGCCGCCATGTGGTTCTCGCCCATCCAGCCGGTGACAAACGGCAGCAGCGACAGCCAGAACAGCAGGTGCAGATTGGCCCACAACACGCGTCCATCCACCTGGCGCACCACATGATAGAAATGGTGGTGGTTGTTCCAATAGATGCCGACATAGACAAAGCTCAGCACATAGCTCAGGAACACCGGCCACAGGGCGGTCAATGCCGTCAGGCTGGTGTCGTGCGGGACTTTCAACTCCAGCACCATGATGGTGATGATGATGGCGATGACGCCGTCACTAAAGGCTTCCAGCCGGTTTTTGCCCATGTCTGGCTCCGTGAGTGGCTAGCGGAAAAAGGGGGACTGCCCTGCCGGGTCTGCCGGCTGGTAGGGCAGGCGGATCATGGTGTGGTACTGGCCATCGGCCTCGGCCACCTGCAGCGAGGCCTCGGCATCGTAAAACAGCGCCAGCCGTTCGCGCAGATTGTCCAGCGCCATGCGGTTGCCCTGATGCGGCACATCCGGGCTGGCGGATAGTGGATTGCTGACGCTCAGCAGTAATTGCCCGCCCTTTATCTGCGCCCGCACCCGGATTTCTCCGCCAAGGCCGCAGCGTTCCACACCGTGGTGCACGGCGTTTTCCACCAGTGGTTGCAGTAGCAGCGGCGGCAGGCTGGCATCCAGGGCGGCATCGATATTCCAGCTGACGTGCAGGCGTGCGCCCAGCCTTTCGCTCTCGATGGCCAGATACATCCTGGCCAGCTCGATTTCCCGCTCCAGCGTAGAGGTGCGACCGGGGTCGGCCATTTGTGCGCGGAACAGGTCGGCTAGGTTTTCCAGCACCATTTCCGCCTTTTCCGGCCGCGAGCGGATCAGCGCGATGGCCGCATTCAGGCTGTTGAACAGGAAGTGCGGACGAATGCGTGCCTGCAGGGCAGCCAGTCGTGCCTCGCCCAGTGCCGGGGACAGCGCGCGCTGGCGCAGGCTGAAGTAGTGCAGCAGCAGCAGGGCCAGCAGGCCGGCCAGTAGCGGGCGGTCCAGCCGGGGCAGATCCTGCGGGTTGAGTAGCCGGTCCTGCACCACCACGCACAGCATGCTGATGGCGGCAACCAGCGTGCTGGCGTGGCGTCGCCGCGCCAGCCAGGGCGACAGCAGCCCCAGCAGCCCAAGGCTGAGCAGCATGGATGGTTCCGCCCAGCTGGCCCGGCCCAGGATGCGTGGCAGCAAGGTATCGCCATCATTCTGGAATAAGGCTGAGCACAGCAGTAGCAGGTTGAGCGATAGCAGAATGCGCAGCATCACGCCCAGATTGCGGAAGTCCGGGATGGCAAAAATGGTGCGCGGTTGACGGTGCTGGTACATGGGCAGGGTAATCAGGGTAGTGTCCTGCATCATAGCAAGCTGCCCGGCTACCCCGCGAGCATAAGCAGCGTGGATCAAGCCCTAGACAATTGCAGCGTGCGGCGCGGACGTACCGCCCACAGGCTGGCCACTACCATCAGCCCACCCCCCAGCCAACTGGCAGGCGGTAATGATTCGCCCAGCCACAACACGGCAAAGGCTGCACCGAATACCGGTTCACTGCCGGTCAGCAGAGCAACTCTGGTGGCGCTGCTGTGGCGTAGTGCGTAATTCATGGCGAAGAAGGCAAACAGGGTGCAGAACAGCACCAGATAAAGGACATTGCCCCAGAAGGCCGGCTGGCTGGGCAAGGTGGGCAGGCCGCCCTGCGCGGCGGCCAGTAGCAGGCAGCCCAGACAGATCACCAGACTTTGCAAGCCGGTCAGCGCCAGCGTGGCTACCGGTCTGGCGTGTGTCAGGCGGCGGGTCAGGCTGGTGACCAGGGCACGTAATACCGCTGCCAGCAGCATCAGCAGATCGCCGCCATTCAGTTGTAAATGTGCCGCGCCACTCAGCAGCCAGGCCCCAAACAGCGAAACCGCCGCAGCCAGCAGCGCATCGGTTTCGGGCTTTTGCCCCAGTAGCAGCCATTCGGCAAAAGGTGTCAGCACCAGGCACAGGCTGATCAGAAACGCCGCATTGGCGGCGCTGGTGTGGGCCACGCCATAGGTTTCGCACAGGAAAATGCCCAGCAGGCCCACCCCCAGCGGCAGGGAAGCCAGCACGGTGGCGCGCCGGGTGGCGGCATCGGCCAGTGCCCGCTGAGCGGGCAGCAGCAGGATGAAGGTAAGCCCGAAGCGCAGCGCCAGCAGGCCGAGGACGGGGTAGAACAGCAGCGCCTGCTTGGCCAGGCCATAGCTGCTGCCCCACACCATGGCCACCAGCAGCAGGACCAGATCCGGCAGGAAGGGATAACGTTGATGCAGGGCGTGCGGAGCAGACATGACGGACTTTCACGGGAGGGCAATGGCTGGATTATCATTGCCTTGTTTGTGTTTGATAATCCGTGCTGCTGGAACAGGAATTTTGCGCCATGGGAACAAATGGACTGATCGCACTGCTGCCAGACATGGCGGCCTTCGTACTGGTGGTGGAGCGTGGCAGTTTTTCCGCTGCCGCGCGGCAACTGGGCATGACGCCGTCGGCACTCAGCCGCCAGGTGGCCAGGCTGGAAGCGGCACTGGGCGTGCGCCTGCTGGAGCGCACCACGCGGCAGCTGCGGCTGACCGAGGTGGGCCACGCCACATTGCAGCGCTGCCGCAGCATGCTGGATGCCGCCGATGAGGCGGTGCAGCTGGCCCAGCAACAGCATGCCCAGCCGCAGGGTACGGTGCGGGTCAGCATGCCCAAGGCCTTTGGCCGCTTTGTGGTGGCACCGCTGATACCGGCCTTCCTGGCGGCTTATCCACAGGTGAATGTGGAACTGTTCATCAGCGACCGGGATGTCGACCCGCTGTCCGACGGGCTGGACCTCACCGTGCGGGTGGGTGACAACCCGCCACCCGGCATGGCGGGCCGCCCGCTGCTGCCCATCCGCCAGTTGCTGTGCGCCTCGCCGTCCTATCTGGCGCAGCATGGCCTGCCCGACCATCCGCGCGATCTGGCGCAGCACCAGTGCCTGTATCTGGCCGAACATGAGGGCGACAAGCGCTGGCAGCTGCGGCGGGGCAGCGAACAGCTGACGGTGGCGGTGAGTGGACGCTATGCCACCAATCACAGCGAATTGCGCCTGCAGGGCGTGCTGGCCCACCTGGGTATTGCGCCGCTGCCGCAATTTACCGCCCGGGCGGCGCTGGACGCCGGGCAGATTGTCACCGTGCTGGACGACTGGGAATTCACCACCGCCTACCGTGGCATGGCCTGGCTGTTGTATCCATCCAATCGTCATCTGCCGCTCAAGGTGCGGGTGCTGATCGATTATCTGGTGGCCTGTCTGGGCCGCAGGCAGCAGCCATGACACGGTAATGCCACAGCCGGGCAAGACCCGACTCGCTCTGCGGGGATGGTTTCCCTATAATTGCCGCTGCTGCCTTGGGGTAGCCCAGAACAATCACCGCAGGGAATCATCGAGATGCAAGAAAGCCATGCCTGGTCCGGTCGCTTCAGCGAACCGGTTTCCGAACTCGTCAAGAAATACACCGCCTCCATCGATTTCGACAAACGCCTGGCCGAATTCGACATCGAAGGCTCGCTGGCTCACGCCGCCATGCTGAACAAGGCTGGCGTGCTGTCCGACGACGATGTGGCGGCAATCCGACGTGGCATGGCTGAAATCCTGGACGACATCCGCGCCGGTCGTCTGGAGTGGAGTGTGGATCTGGAAGACGTACACATGAATGTGGAACGTCGCCTGACCGACAAGATCGGCGATGCCGGCAAGCGCCTGCACACCGGTCGTTCGCGTAACGACCAGGTGGCCACCGACATCCGCCTGTGGCTGCGTGCGCAGATCGACGCCATCGTCGGCTTCATTGCCGAACTGCAAACCAGCCTGCTGGAACTGGCCGAGCAGCACGCCGACACCGTGATGCCGGGCTTCACCCACCTGCAAGTGGCCCAGCCGGTGACCTTTGGCCACCACATGCTGGCCTATGTGGAAATGCTGGCGCGCGACGCCGAGCGCATGACCGACTGCCGCAAGCGCGTCAACCGCCTGCCGCTGGGCGCAGCAGCGCTGGCCGGCACCACCTTCCCCATCGACCGTCATTACACCGCCCAGCTGCTGGGTTTTGACGATGTGTGCCACAACTCGCTGGACGCCGTGTCCGACCGTGACTTCGCCATTGAATTCACCGCCGCCGCCAGCCTGGTGATGGTGCACCTGAGCCGCCTGTCCGAAGAGCTGATCCTGTGGATGAGCCCGCGCGTCGGCTTCATCGACATCGCCGACCGCTTCTGCACCGGCAGCTCCATCATGCCGCAGAAGAAAAACCCGGACGTGCCGGAACTGGTACGCGGCAAATCCGGCCGCGTGGTGGGCCACCTGATTGCGCTGGTCACCCTGATGAAGGCACAGCCGCTGGCC
This sequence comes from Aquitalea sp., assembly GCF_030150775.1. NCBI lineage: Bacteria > Pseudomonadati > Pseudomonadota > Betaproteobacteria > Neisseriales > Chromobacteriaceae > Aquitalea > Aquitalea sp. The sequence goes on along the minus strand of NZ_JASLFG010000030.1, from coordinate 11,402 downwards.
TACAACAAGGACAACCAGGAAGACAAGGAACCCTTGTTTGACACCGTGGACACCCTGATCGACACCCTGCGCATCTACGCCGACATGATGCGTGGCGTTACCGTGAAGCCGGAAGCCATGCGCGCTGCCGTGCTGCAGGGCTTTGCCACCGCCACCGACCTGGCCGACTACCTGGTGAAAAAAGGCCTGCCTTTCCGCGACAGCCACGAAGTCGTTGCCCTGAGTGTGCGCTACGCCGAAGGCCGTGGCGTGGATCTGGCCGACCTGTCGCTGGCAGAGCTGCAACAGTTCAGCAAGCTGATCGAGCAGGACATCTATCAGGTGCTGACACCTGAGGGCAGCCTGGCCCAGCGTGACCATGTCGGTGGAACTGCGCCAAATCAGGTACGCGCCCAGATTGCCCGCCACAAGGCAAGACTGGCAAGTTGATCAGTTAATACACTTTCAAACCAAACCGCCGCTATCGGCGGTTTTTTATTGGCCTACAGTGGGACCTGAAATGGTTTGCCATTGGAGATGCCGTGCAATTACCTTCCCTCGAGCCGCTGGGGCGCAGCCAGCGCATCATACTCACCATGCTGCCCGGGCTGGCCTTGTTCATGCTGGGCGGCCTGTTGATGCTTTACCAGTTTTATTCGGGTATACAGCACACGCTGGAGACCCAACATGCCTTCAAGCTGAAAAAGATCGAGTACATACTGGAACAGGCACAGAAAACCGGCGAGACCATGTTGCAGCAGCCCAATCTGGACTGTCATGCTATCTACCCGGAAATACGCCGCATGGTCACCATCCAGCCCTATGTCCGTTCGATGCGGCTGATTGATCACGAGGGCAGGGTGTATTGCGATTCGGTGATTGGCTGGCATGCACCGGTGTATTCACAGGAGTACCCGCGTGAGGAGCGGCTGCAATTATGGCGCGGTAACCGGCTATCGCCCTGGCATCCCTTGCTGATGTTGTGGCTGGAGGCAAAGCGTGGCGATGTAAACGGCATCCAGGTCGTGGTGGATAGTGATTATCTCAAGGACAGACTGGCGCATCTGGAGCAGGAAACCTGGTTTTACCTGCATGTTGGCGACCGCTGGCTGGATGAAGAAGGCGGCATGACTTCGCCGCCGGACCGCCCTTACTGGCAGCAGCGCAGTCTGAACTCGGCGAATTATCCGCTGGCCATTGTCATGGACTACTCCATGACCAACTTGTTGATGGAACGGCTGAGTCAGGAACCGGATCAGCTCATTTTGCTGCTACTGTTCAGTGCTACCTTCAGTTGGAGCTTTCATCGCCTGCTGCTGCGCAGCGGCGCACCCAGCCGCGAATTGCAACGGGCGGTGCGCCAGCAGGAGTTCATTCCTTATCTGCAACCACTGGTTGATACCCAGCATCTGCAGTGGTGCGGGGTGGAGGTGCTGATGCGCTGGCAGCATCCGGTTGATGGCATGGTGCTGCCGGAGCTGTTCATCCCCTTTGCCGAAAGCACTGGCCATATCGTGGCCATGACTCGCTCGCTGATGCAGCAGACTGCCGCGCAACTGGGCATGCTCTCCTTGCCCGCTGGTTTTCAGATCAGCATCAATGTCAGTGCCGCCTATGTGGCGGATGGCTCCTTGCCGGCCGACTGCGCTGCCTTCCTGTCGGCATTCCCGCCTGGCAACATCCTGCTGACCCTGGAGTTGACCGAGCGCGAGCTGATTACTACCGGTCCGCAAACCGATGCCCAGTTACAGCAACTGCATGATCTGGGTGTGCGCATTGCCATCGATGATTTCGGCACCGGGCATTCCAGCTTGTCCTATTTGCAGAAACTGGATGTTGATGAGCTGAAAGTCGACCGCAGCTTTGTGGCCGGTATCGGCAGTGACAGCCTGTCGGCAGATATCCTGGACAGTATTCTGCAACTGGCGGCCAAGCTGGGCCTGGCCGTGGTGGCCGAAGGTGTGGAAACCCTGCAGCAGGAGGACTATCTATGCCGGCACGGTGCCCATTTGTTGCAGGGCTACCGCTATGCCAGGCCGATGTCGATTACCGATTTCCTGTCGTGTCCTGAATGGCATAATGTCACCTCGCAAGCAGTCAGCAAGACCATGACTGATGCCCATTCCTGAAGAGACACATCCCCCATGAATAACACAGTCATCGGTATTGCCGGCGTCACCGTTCCCGGTGCGCTGGATTGCCTGGCGAAAATGCACCGCTTGTCAGCCAGCTTGTGCGGTGGCCATCACCATCATCCGCGCTTCGTGCTGGACCAGCCTGACTTCGGCGTGGTGCATGCCGCCCAGTTGCAGGCACGCTGGGATATTGTCGAGGATTCCATCGTGGCATCCCTGCAGCGACTGGCGGCTGCCGGTGCGCAAGTGGCCGTGATTCCGGCCAATACCGTGCATTGCTGCATTGATGGTATCCGCCAGCGTGCACCCTTGCCGGTCATCAGCATGCTGGACGTGGTGGCGGAACAATGCCGGCAGCAGGGCTTGCGTCGGGTTGGTGTACTGGGAACCCGCTGGACCATGCAGTCGCATCTTTACCGTGCGCCGCTGGCGGCGGTCGGGGTGGAAGAATACATTCCCGACGAGGCCGGTCAGACCATTGTCCAGCGGGTGATTTTTGAGGAGCTGGTACCTGCAGGCAAGGTGGGGGCCGACAGCCTGCAGCAGTTGCTACAGGTGGTGGACACGCTGCGCGGGCAGGGCTGTGATGGCGTGGCCCTGGCATGCACCGAGCTACCGCTGGTGCTGGATGCTGTCAATTGCGGCATGGTGGCTGTGGATACCACGGCAGTACTGGCCGCTGCTGCCATGGAGGCGGTGTTGCGCTAGCGATGTGCCGGCATGGTCCTGTTGCTGGCCGGGTGGGTTTTGCTGGCGGTTTGCTACGGGTCAAGGGTGGATAGGTACTAGCATTTGCGCTTTGACCGAAAAATATGTTAGTAACTAAACATGATTTTCGGAATCGAATCCCTATGAGCCGCTCTCCCCGTCATGACAAGATTCTGCAACTGGTCCGCGAAAACGGCTTCATGCCGATCGAGGAGCTGGCCAGACTGCTCGATGTAACGCCGCAAACCATCCGGCGCGATATCAATCAGCTGTGTGAAGACAATTTGCTGCGCCGTTACCATGGAGGTGCTGCCCTGGGCAGCAGCGTGGAGAACGAGGATTACTTTGCGCGCAAAGGAAAATTCCAGAGCGAAAAGGCACATATTGCCGACATGATTGCCGGCAGCATTCCCGACCATGCCTCTCTGTTCATGAGTATCGGCACCACCATTGAAGCGGTAGCGCAGGCGCTGACCATCACCCACAAGGGTTTGCGTGTCATCACCAACAATATCCACGTGGCTTCCATCATGTCGGCCAATCCGGATTTCACCGTGATGATCACCTCCGGCGTGGTACGGGCCAGCGATGGTGGCATTACCGGGGTGGCCACGCTGGATTTCATCAACCAGTTCAAGGTGGATTACGCCATCATCGGCGTTTCCGGCATTGAAACCGATGGTTCGCTGCTGGATTTCGACTACCGCGAAGTGCGGGTGGCGCAGGCGATGATGGCCAATGCCCGTCACCGCTATCTGGCAGCTGATCACAGCAAATTTGGTCGCAATGCTCTGGTGCGCATGGGCCATATCAGTGAATTCCACACCGTGTTCACTGATGCCGAGCCACCGGAGTCGCTAGCCAAGCTGCTGGAAGAACACAATGTGCGGCTGATTCTGGCCGACGCAGTCTGATACTGCCGACAGTCCCTGCTGCCACTCCTCTGGTGCCAGGCATGTTCTCATCTGGTGAAGGAATAGGCCTCGATACGGTTGCGTCCCTTGTGTTTGGCCTGGTACAGCATGTCATCGGCCTGCTGCACCAGTTCTGTGGTGTCGCCGGCGGTGGCCAGTGAGCTGATGCCCGCACTGAAGGTCTGGCGGAAGGTGCGCTGATTGCCCGGTTGCTCGATCAGTACAAAAGATTGGCGCAAGGCATCCATGATGCGGGCAGTATCCTCCTGGCTGGTGCCGGGCAGCACAATGGCAAACTCTTCCCCACCGTAACGGCTGATCAGATCGGATCGGCGCAGCCGCTCTTTCAGAAAACGGGCCAGATTCACCAGTACTTCGTCGCCCGCCGGGTGGCCGTAGGTATCGTTGATGGTCTTGAAGTGGTCCAGATCCAGCATCACCAGCGATAGTGCGCGTTGGTCGCGTTTGGCCCGTAGCACCTCGTACTCCAGCTGGGCATACAAATGCGAGTGGTTCAGCAGGCCGGTAAGGCTGTCATTGATAATGTAGGAACGCAGCTTGCGGTAACGTCTGGCGCGGTTGATCACCGTCACCACCAGCTCTTCCGGTGCCACCGGTTTGGTCAGGAAGCCGTCAATGCCCAGTGTCAGCGTATCCAGCTGGATGGACTGCCGCTTTTCCACCGACAGGAACAGGATGGGGATGCCGTCCAGCAGTCGCTGCTGGCGGATGATCTGTGCCAGCTCCACGCCATTGCAGTCCGGCATGTACATATCCATCAGGATCAGGTCCGGGCGGAATTGCACAATGTTGTCCAGCACGCCTGCCGGCTCGGTCAATTGCAGGGTATCGACGCCATGGTGCTGCAGGACGCTGGCATACAGATCGGCCAGCGATACCATGTCTTCCACGATCATCACCCGTAGCGGATCGCGCTTTTCTCCCAGATCGCCAAAATTCAGGTTATCGATCAACTCGTGTGCCAATAGCGGCCAGCCCAGAAAGCCGTCGGCTCCAGCGCGTACGGCTTGCAATCTGGCCTCGAAATCGTGGCGCGGCGAGCAGAACAGCAGCGGACAGAGTCCGCAGATGGTCTGCGCCAGGGTAAAAATGGGGTCGGCAACGTTGAAGTCGGTATAGGCAAGCACAGCAACAGGGGTAGCTTCAGTCAGGGCCTGTGCCAGTTTGGACGCCTGATACATGCTGCGGACAATGAAGCCGAAGCAGGATAGCTGCTCGGCCAGATTGGCAGCAGCTTCGCTATCTGGCATCCACAGATAAATCATGTGCGGGCCGGCTTGGGCCAGGCCGGCGTGCAACTGATCCGGTTGTTGCTGGCGGTCTTCCATCATGGCCAACTGGCTGACAATGCCCAGGTGATGGCGCAGTTCGTCGTAGCGTTCCGGCTCGCTGGGCATGCTGTCGTTTTGTAGCAGCCATTGCTGCAGCAGCTCGCGCAGGGTTATGCATTCGGTCTGCAACTGACCGGCCTGGCGGTCATCGACATGGCGCTCCAGATTGCACACCAGTGAAAGCAAGTGCGTGGCCAGCGAGCGATCCCAGCGGGTGACCAGCATGTGGCCGATGCGGTCGATTTCACGGGCGGCATGTTCTCTTGCCGAAAAGTGAGCATTGCTTGCCAGCTTCATAGTGGTTATCCGGTTTCTGCAGACATGCACATGGTCTGGTGTGACAGCATGGCGCTGCAGCAGTGCTGCGTGAACATGAATGAGACGCAGGGTGTCGCAAAGGAGCGCAGGGCCCGAATGCGAAATGTTATAATTTGGGCTTGATGAATCAGTTGGCGCGCAAATGAACGTATTTTACGAAGAAAGCGGATCCTTCAAGGTGGGCACGATTGTTTCCCGTGCTGATGCCAGCTTGCAGGTCGATACGCAGCATGGCAAGCGGGCCAAGATCAAATCAAGCAATGTTTTTCTCGAGTTTAGCTCGACTCTGGCAGATTTTCTTCCTACTGCAGAAAAAATGGCTGATGAGATTGATCTGGACTTCCTGTGGGAGTGCAGCCCGGAAGAAGAGTTCGATCACGATGTGTTGGCAGCCGACTACTGGGGGCATGTGCCTTCTGCGCTGGAAAGCGCCGCCATCATCCTGCGCGTATTCGGCGCACCCATGTACTTTTACAAAAAGGGCAAGGGTCGTTACAAGAAAGCCCCGGAAGAAGCACTGAAAGCAGCCCTGGCCGGCATTGAGCGCAAGAAGCGCGAGCAGGAGCAGATTGACGGCTGGGTGGCCGAGCTGAAAGCCGGCACTCTGCCGGAGGCCATCCGCAGCCAGTTGATGACCTTGCTGTGGAAGCCGGACAAGAACACCCTGGAATTCAAGGCCTTTGATCAGGCCGCGCGCGAGCTGAACCAGCCGCCGCTAAAACTGGCGCAAAGCGTGGGCGGCATCAGCTCGGTGCCGGACTACCTGATGGCCGGTTTCCTGATGGAGTACTTCCCCAAGGGCAGCGGCTTTGGCAAATACGCCCCGCCGCAGTTGCCGGAAGAACTGCCGCTGTCCGAGGTGGCAGCGTTCTCCATCGATGACGCCAATACCACCGAAATCGACGATGCGCTGTCGGTGGTGGATCTGCCGGATGGCAACAAGCGTGTGGGCATTCACATTGCCGCCCCCACGCTGGGCGTGCCGGTGGATTCGGACATCGAAAAGCTGGTATGGGGCCGCCTGTCCACCGTGTATTTCCCCGGTGGCAAGATCACCATGTTGCCGGACGACGTGGTGCAGGCCTTTACCTTGCAGGAAGGGCAGGACTGCCCGGCACTCAGCCTGTATGTGGACGTCACGCCGGACTTCGAACCGGTGGCCTACGAAAGCCGCATCGAGCGGGTGCGCATTGCCGCCAACCTGCGTCATGCCGAGCTGGAACAGCAGTTCAACGAAGACACCCTGCTGAACGACCCGGGCGTGGATTACCCGTTCAAGCGCGAGCTGACCTGGCTGTGGCACTTTGCCAATGCGCTGGAAAAGCGCCGTGGCAAGTACGACCCCACCCGTCCGGTGCAGATGGACTACAACTTTGATGTCGTCGATGGCAAGGTGCTGATCACCCTGCGCAAGCGTGGTGCGCCGATGGACAAGCTGGTGTCGGAACTGATGATTCTGGCCAATAGCGAATGGGGCCGCATGCTGGCCGAAGCGGATATCCCGGCCATGTATCGCGCCCAGAGCATGGGCAAGGTGCGCATGACCACCCGCCCCGAGCCGCATATCGGCCTGGGCGTGGCGCAATATGCCTGGGCCACCTCGCCGCTGCGCCGTGCCACCGACTTCGTCAACCAGCGCCAGCTCACCGCGATGATTCGTGGCGAAAAGCCGCAGTTCGAGCAAGGCAATGCCATGTTGTTTGCCCTGCTGCGCGATTTTGACACCACCTATTCCGCCTATCTGGGTTTCCAGGACAAGCTGGAACACTTCTGGTGCCTGCGCTGGTTTACGCAGGAAGGTGTCAGCAACGTTACGGCCACCTTCATCAAGGAAGACCTGGTGCGTATCGACGGCCTGCCAATGCGGGTGCGCATTCCGGGCCTGCCGGAACTGGCGCGTGGCGACCGCATCCAGCTGAGCGTGATCCGCATCGACGAGCTGATGGCCGAGATCGAATTCCGCTTTGTCGGCGTGGTGGGCCATGCCGAGGCTGCCAGCGAGGAAGAAGAAGGCTGAGGCCTGCCCTGTTGGACGTGAAAGCAAAAGGCTGCCTGCGGGCAGCCTTTTTCGTATTGCTACGGCAGCTCAGAACATGTCGTCAATGCCGTTGCAGGCTTCTTTCAGCTCGCTGATGCTACCGGTCAGTGCATCGCGCGCGATGCCCAGTTTATCCACCACCGCCCAGGGCAGGGTGGTCAGCATGTCGCCCTCGCTCATATCGTGATTGAAGCCCGCCACCAGATAGGCCGACAGGCCGATCACGATGGCAAAGCGAGAAACGTCGCCCAGCAGGTCGTGCTGATCGCGGATGGCTTGCTGGATGTCGTCCGGGAAGTTCCAGCGCCGGGCCAGCTCGGCTCCCACCTCGGTCAGGTCCACGCCCAGCAGCATGCGCTCGGTGGCTACCCGGTCGGCACCGCCCGCCACAATCTTGTCGATCTGCACCGCCTGTTCCGGCAGTGCCACATGCAGTACCAGCTCGCCGATATTGGACAGCAGGCCACAGGTATAACCCAGTTGCGCGTCCAGCTTGGCCAGCTTGGCCAGCCGCTTGGCGGTATTGGCCATGGCAAAGCTGCGCTGCCAGAAGCCTTTCATGTCAAAGCCCGGTATGCCGGCAGTGGCACCGGTAATGCCGGAGGCAATCACCAGAATGCGCAGGTTATCAAAGCCCAGCAGCACCACCGCATCGTCCAGCGAACCCACGCGGCGGCTGCCACCAAAGCGGGCGGTATTGGCCAGCCGCAGCACCCGCGCGGTGAGCACCTGATCGTGGCCTACCTTGTCGCTGATCTCATCAATATTGATATCGGTCTTGTGAAAGCTCTCAATCAGCTCCTGTACCACCTTGGGCACCATCGGCAGTCGCCCCGAGGCTTGCTCAAAAATATCCGCCACTTGCATGTCTTATCCCCTTTGTCATTGTCCTGCTTATTGAGCTTAGGTGAAGTGAGGCAGAAAAAAAGGTTTAAAACAGCGATGGCGCATTAGCGCTCAGGCTACCGCTTGGCCCTGTGCCGCTGCCAGCAGGGCAAACCAGTGCTGGCGGTCCAGTTGCAGGCGGCAGGCGGCGGCCGCTTCATCCAGCGCAGCCAGGCGGCGCGAGCCTGAAATGGGGATGGGGCGGGCCGGGTGGCGCATCAGCCAGGCCAGTGCCAGCGTGGCGGGAGTGACCGCCAACTCGGCGGCCATCTGCTGCAGGGCAGCGTGCAGTGCCGGGTGGGCAGCAGGTTGTAACAGACGGCCTCCCGCCAGCGGCGACCACACCATGGGGCGGATGCCGGCCTGCAGGCACTGGTCAAAGGTACCGTCGAACAAGGGCGCGTTATGCAGCAGCGAGGCTTCCACCTGATTGGTGAGCAAGGCTGTGCGGGAGGCGAGCAGGGCAAACTGGCTGGGACTGAAGTTGGATACGCCAAAATGCCGCACCTTGCCACTTTGCTTGAGGCTGGCAAAGGCTTCGGCCACTTCGTCCGGGTCGAGCAGCGGGTCCGGGCGGTGAATCAGCAGCAGGTCCAGATAGTCCGTGCCCAGGTTTTGCAAGGAAGCATCCACCGAGGCCAGGATATGCGCGCGGCTGCTGTCGTAGTGCTTTACCTGCCAGCCACGGCTGGCATCTGCCGGCTTGATGCCGCATTTACTCACCAGCTGGATGTGTTGGCGCTGGCCGGGGTTGGCCTTCAGCCACTGGCCGAACAGCGCTTCGCAGCGAAAGCCGCCGTACAGGTCGGCATGGTCGAAAGTGGTGATGCCAAGGCTGATGGCGTGCTCCACCCAGGCTGCCAGTTCGGCAGGGGAGAAATTCCAGTCGTGCAGCCGCCACAGGCCGGCAGCTACCGGAGAAAAAACTGGCCCCTCGGGGGCCAGTTGTGTTGCGTGCAAAGGACTCATCAGGCAATCCGTTGTTCTGTGGTCGGGTCGAACAGCACGGCCTTGGATACGTCGAACACCAGTTCCATGCTGTGGCCCGGCAGTTTGGCTTCTGTCGGGTGGGTACGGCAGCATACCTTGGTGTTGTTGAGCGAGACAAACACCAGGGTGTCCGGCCCGGTGGGTTCGATCACGTCGATATGGCAGGCCATCACCGGCAGCCCTTCGCGGTAGGCGGTGCGGGCATCGGTGATTTGCTCCGGGCGGATGCCGAAGATGACTTCGCGGCCCAGCCACGGCTGCATCTTGTCCTGGGCATGCGGCAGCGGCAGGATGACGCAACCCTGGTCGTCGCAGATTTTCACCCCCAGCACGCCGGCGGATTCCACCACCTGCGCCGGAATGAAGTTCATCGACGGCGAGCCGATAAAGCTCGCCACAAACAGATTGGCCGGATTGTCGTAGATATCCTGCGGGCTGCCGAACTGCTGCACGATGCCGTCCTTCATCACCGCAATGCGGTCGCCCAGCGTCATGGCCTCGATCTGGTCGTGGGTGACATAGACGATGGTGGATTTCAGCCGCTGGTGCATCAGCTTGATTTCGGTACGCATTTCCACCCGCAGCTTGGCGTCCAGATTGGACAGCGGCTCGTCAAACAGGAAGATGGACGGGTTGCGTGCCAGCGCACGGCCCATGGCCACGCGCTGACGCTGGCCACCGGACAGCTGCGAGGGCTTGCGGTCCAAGAGGTGGGTCATTTGCAGCATCTGTGCCACGCGTTCGACGGTGGCGTCGATTTCGCCCTGCGGCATCTTGCGGATTTCCAGGCCGAAGCTGATGTTCTTGCGCACGCTCATCGACGGGTAGAGCGCATAGCTCTGGAACACCATGGCAATGTCGCGGTCCTTGGGCGACAGCTCGTTCACCCGTTTGCCGCCGATTTCGATATCGCCGCTGGAAATGTCATCCAGCCCGGCAATCATGTTCAGCAGCGTGGATTTGCCGCAGCCGGAGGGGCCAACCAGAATCAGGAACTGACCGTCTTCGATGGCGATGTCGATGCCCTTGAGCACCTCGGTGCCGTTGGCGTAAGTCTTGCACACATTATTGATGGAGAGAGCAGCCATCGTTCAACCTTTCACAGCACCGGCTGTCAGGCCACGCACGAAGTAGCGGCCGGCAACCATGTAAACGAACAGGGTGGGCAGGGCGGCAATGATGGCCGCTGCCATGTCCACGTTGTATTCCTTCACCCCGGTAGAGGTGTTCACCAGATTGTTCAGCGCCACGGTGATGGGCTGGGCTTCGCCGGCGGCAAATACCACGCCGAACAGGAAGTCGTTCCAGATCTGGGTGAACTGCCAGATCACGCACACCATGAAGATGGGGCCGGAAATGGGCAGCAGGATGCGGATAAAAATTGTCCAGAAACCGGCACCGTCAATGCGTGCGGCTTTTACCAGCTCATCCGGAATGGTGACGAAGAAGTTGCGGAAGAACAGCGTGGTAAAGGCCAGGCCGTAAATCACGTGCACCAGCACCAGCCCGCTGGTGGTATTGGCAATGCCCAGCTCACCCAACAGGCGCGCCATCGGCAGCAATACCACCTGGAAGGGGATGAAGCAGCCCACCAGCAGCAGGGTGAACAGCACGTCCGAGCCACGGAAGCGCCACATGGACACCACATAGCCGTTGACCGCACCAATCAGGGTGGAAATCAGCACCGACGGCACCGCCATCTTCACCGAGTTCCAGAAAAAGCCCTTCATGCCGCCACATTCCACGCCGGTGCAGGCGCTGGACCAGGCCTTGCTCCAGGCATCAAAGGTGATGGATTGCGGCAGGGCAATCAGGTTGCCGCCACGGATGTCGTCCAGGGTTTTTACCGAGGTGGACAGCATCACGTACAAGGGCAGCAGGTAGTAAATGGCCATCAGCAGCAGTGCGGCATACAGCACGATGCGGCCGGGAGTCAGGTGTTTAGCCACGTTTGGCGCTCCTTGTTTCCATATACATCAGCGGCACCAGTACGGCGACGATGGTCATCAGCATCATCATGGCCGATGCCGCCCCCAGCCCCAGCTGGCCACGGGTAAAGGCAAACTGGTACATGAAGATGGCC
>NZ_JASLFG010000015.1:0-83165 GCF_030150775.1 Aquitalea sp. | reverse complement strand
GCTAATGGTGGTGGATCCACTATAGGTATTGGCACCCGTCAGGGTTTCATTGCCGCCAGCCACGGTCAGGCCGCCCGTGCCGCTGACAACACCGGCAAAGCTGCCGCCATTGCCAATGGTCAGGGTATGCGCGCCCAGCGCAACCGTACCGCTGGTAGCACCATTGAGCTGGGCAATGGCTTCATCGGCACCCAGCGTCAGCGCACCGTCTGCCGTCAGGTTGGCGGCACCGGACAGGCCGCTGTTGTTATCGTTCAGCGTGGCACCGTTGGCAATGTTCACCGCCGTGCTGGCCAGGCTGCCGTTACCGGACAGCGTCAGGCCTGCCCCACTGCTAATGGTGGTGGATCCACTATAGGTATTGGCACCCGTCAGGGTTTCATTGCCGCCAGCCACGGTCAGGCCGCCCGATCCTGCGATGACACCAGCAAAAGTATCGTTGGCATTACTCAGGGTAAGCGTCTTGCTACCAAGTGCCACCGCACCATTACCAGACAGGCTGTTGATGCTTGCACCACTATTGGTGGCTGAAATATCAAGGCTGCCATTATCAATTACGGCACTTGAGGAAGAAATACTGCCATTCCCGGACAATGCCAGAGTTGCGTTGCCATCGATGGTGGTTGTACCGGTATAGGTATTGCTGCCAGAGAAAGTGACACTACCGCCCGTGCCACTATTGCTGATGGTAATGGAGCCGGTTTTTCCCGCAGCATTTGACAATACGCCGGAATAATTGCTGTCCATGCCATTCTGATCGATCGTACTGCTGGCACCATTGACTGAATCATCAATGGTGAAATTTTGCGTCACACTGGCAACATCGCTCTTGAGCGTCCCCCCTACAAAGGCAGGATTGACCGAACCACCAAGATTGCTGGCCAGGTATTGAGACTGAGCCTTGTCGATATCGCTACTACTGGTTTGCGTAGAGGAGCCGGCACTGGCTGGTACCGAATTAAGTGCTACAGAGCCGGTGTAAATCGTTCCGCCGGCATACAGTACATCACCATTACCATCACCGTAGATACGGACCATATCGAAGAAGTTTGTATCGTTGATGGCACCGATAAAGGTATAGGTTTTCCCATTAGCCTGCTCGGGAACATCAGCAATTTTCGTTGCAGTGCCAATCAGCTGTGCACCTTCCCAGGTATTGCTTGCCTGATTGCCAAACTGGATATAAAGCGAAGAGTTATAGCAGCAAGTACCCCAGTCTCCCAGTTGGACACCAAACGAATTCATCAGGGTTCCAAACTTGAATGTCAGACCACTGCCGGTCGGGTCCGCACTCGATGCCGTCATATTAATGCCCACACCAGTGGTACCTGATGCAGCAATCAGACTGGGAGAGTTACTCAGATAAGTCGAATCAATTGTCCGGCTTGCACCATTGGTCGCCGAGATATCGATTCCAGAAACGTTCCAGCTACTGCCAGATGCCAAACCACTCACTGTCGTGGTAGTAAAGGTGGAGGATGCACTGGAAGAATAGGTATTTACCGTATCCTGCAAGCGGGTCTCACCTGTTACAAAAGTTTGGAAATACACGACGGGCGTAGCAATGGCCATGTTCGCCATCGACATGATCATGCATCCTGTGAGGGCGCACATGGCCACGGAGGCCATCTTCCCACCGACTTTGGTCAAACGATACCCGATGTCGGATCTTTTCATTTTGTCATTACCCCATGGCCATGCCATATCAACGAGTGACTGACTTTGGCCTGCCGATTTGTAAGTATATTTTTCGAATGATTGATTTAATTTAAATATCAACCAACAATCAGTATTGTCAAACGCCAACTTTCATATGGCATGAAGACAAAAACCGGCATTGATAATGCCAACTTCATTGCGCTCGGCCCTTACCGTTACTTACAAATCCTTACGGCTCCTTACTTGGCGACTTTTAATGACCAATAACTGGTAAAGCCTTTAAAAGCCGATTAGGATTAGGCCCCATTCTTTCTCTCGCCGATAAGACGCATGCCTGTATTCCCGCACCGCATCTGCTCATGGATATTCATTGCAGTGCTGATCTCATGCCTTAATATTCAAATGGCATTTTCAGCACCCGCTAACGAAGCTTTGCAATACACATGGAAAACACTGATTGATCCGAGCGGTGAAAAGAAAATTGATGAAATCCGTCTGAAAGAGCATCTATTCAAAGCAGCCAGCTCTAACGCATTTGGCTATCAGCCTGGTGCGGTATGGATAAGAATGGAAATAGTGCGCAAGCCAGAACAGGCCGCGCATTGGTGGCTGGAGCTGCAGTCTCCCATGCTGGATCTCGCCACACTATACGAACAGGATGCATCAGGAAGATTGCTGATTCGTAAAATGGGGGACCACACCCCCATGTCTGATCATGAAATTGATTATCGCAATGCTGTATTCAGGATGAACATTCCGGCAAACAAGCCATATATTATTTACCTTCGCCTGCAAAGCCAAAACACCCTCACCATCACACCGGTATTTTTTTCATACAAATCGCTGATCACCAGCATTGCCACCGAGCAGATTTTCTTCGGCGCACTGGCATCGGTCTATTTCGCCTTGCTATTGAATGGATTTTGGCTTTACCGGGCATCCAGCGACCGCTCCTATAGCTGGTTTGCACTTTATGCGCTATCCAACTTGATTGTCATGCTAGGTTCGGAAGGATACATCTATCAATATTTATTGGGAGATTATCCTGACCTGAATGAAATCATACTGATTGTCAGTATTTATTTTAGCGTTCCGATAGGCGGGCAATTGCTTTTGTATTATCTGGAAATACAGAGCAAGGTATTCTGGCGTATTGTTCAGTTAGACTGGGTTTTTTCAACGCTGGCAGTTACATTGCTGTTTCAGGCTGATCAGCAATGGATCAGGCCTGCATTCCAGGCATGGATATTATTGAACATGCTGTTCGGGACGGTATTTGTTTACACCATGCGCAATAAAAACAAGATGGCACTGCGTATCTTGCTGGCGCTATTGCCATTCTGGCTGGCGGTAGCCTTGCGCAGCTTGCGCAATGTCGCCTTGCTGCCATCCAATATCTTGACCGACAATACCTACTATCTTGGCATGGCCCTGTATATGCTTGCGCTAAACTACGCTGTCAGCATAAAGATCAAGACCTTGCGGGAGGCTCATGATCATGCTCAGGCCGAGGCACTGCGTCTGGCAAAAAAGAATGAACACGAACTTGAAGAGCAGGTTATTCAGCGTACCGTGCAATTACAGCAGGCGGTACGTCGGGTAGAAGCTTCCTTGCAGATAGAACGGCGCGCACAAGCGGAACAGCGCGAGTTCTTTGCCACGGTTTCGCATGAGCTGCGCACTCCCCTGACCGTAATTGACATGACGGCACAAAACCTGGAGCTGGATGCCACCGAGCTGGACACAGAAACACGCAACCGCTATAGCAAGATACTGCAGGCAACCAACCGGCTGAGCCTGTTGCTGGACAGGTATCTGAATGAGGACAGCTTCACGCTGATGAGGCGTGGCGTGCAGTATCGACAGTGCAATCTGCACATGATGCTTGAGGATGCGGCCCGCTCGGCTTCCATTCTGTCCAGCGCTCATCAGTTCATCTTGCAGCTGGATCTGCTGCCGGAAAACATTGTCTGCGACCCTGACCTGATGCTCTTGGTACTGCGCAGCCTGGCAGATAATGCGGTCAAGTACACGCCGCCGGAGTCCACCATCTTGTTTACCGGCAGCGCTGCTGGTGATCACATCAATATTTTCATCAGGGATAACGGGCCCGGAATGAGCGCAGAAACACTTGCACGCGTATTTGAACCACATTTTCGCGGTGCAAACAGTACCGGCAAGCCAGGTAGCGGCCTGGGCTTGATGCTGGCGCGCAAACTGATGGAAAACCAGGGTGGTCGACTGGAAATAGACAGCCTGGAAGGCAAAGGCTGCAGAATCCATCTGTGTTTGCCACTACATATTGCCGCAGTAGCCGATATCAGCCCGGCCTAGCCTGGCTGACTGCAGCCTTACTGCAGCCTTACTGCAGCTGGGCAATCGTGGCAAGAAAGCTGTAGCCCTTGCCATGTTCGGTTTTCAGCGGCAAGGCCGTGCCGGTTTCATCGGCCCAACGCTTGCGCAGTCGGCTGATCATGGTATCCAGCCGGCGCATGTCGAAATCCAGCCAGTTAAATCCCAGTGCTTCAACCAGATTCTTGCGATTCAATATCTGCAGACCGGTGGCAGCAAGTTGCTGAAACAACAACAGCTCGGCCAGCGACAGGGAGATATGCAGCCCTTGCGGTGAAAGCAGCTGGCGCGTGCGCAGATTCAGACACCAGTCACCCCCGATACGACGGTACAAGGCGTTGATGATGGCATCCAGCTCCAGCAAGCGGAACGGCTTTACCAGATAGTGGTCGGCACCGCCATTCAGGCCGCTGAGCATGTCCTGTGTTGAACTGCGGGCCGTCAGCATGATGATGCCGGTACGTGGTGATTCGCGACGAATGACATGCGCCACATCCAGCCCGGTGCCATCCGGCAGGCCGATATCCAGAATTGCAATGTCAGTTACAACTTGCAGTGCCGAAAACTCTGCCATGGAGCCGGCCTGCCATACCTGATGCCCACTACGCAGCAGGAATCTGGCCAGCTCCTCACGCAGCTCGGCCTCGTCTTCTACCAATAAGATCTTTGCCACAATCTGTTCTGCATCGTTCAAGGCCAAGCATTCTAATCGACCTGCCAGCCGGCATTGCTTACAAAAACTTACACCGACAGGCAAGCCTGTCCCCCGGCCTGCACCAGCCGATGGCAGGAAATCACATGCAAGGTTGGCGGGTTGACAGGCAGTACAAGAATCAACAGCGTTCACTTGAAACACCTGTTTCAAGCCGGCCTATTTTAACCTTCTGAGCAAGCCCGATGTCAGGAAAAGACGGCGGCAAACAAAGCGCACTTGCTCAGGAGAACAGCGCGGTGTGTTCAAGGCCGACAAGGCAGGACCAGCATGAAGACGGCTACCGGCCCTGCCCGGCCATTATTGCGCCATCGGCATTTTCATCATCGACGACTGCTGATCCAGCATCTGCATCATCATGTCCATCATGCGCACATCGCCCTGCATCATGGATTTCATCGGCATGCCATCACCCGGCTTCATGCCCTTCATCATGCCCGCATTGGACATGCCGTCCTGACAGTGCTCCATGTGCATTTGCTTCATCATGCCCATGCTGTCCTTCATCACGGCCATTCCTTCCTGCATCGCGGCCTGCCGTTCTTCAGGCGTTTTGGCGGCGGCCATTTTGGCGTGTACTGCATTCATTTTTTCCATCTGCATTTCCATCTCTTTATTTGATGGCATCACCTTGCTGGCTGGCGTTTTTTTGACAGCGGGCTTGGCGGCTTTCTTGTTGACGACGGCAGCGGAAGCATCCTGGTGGTGGGCTTCATTTGCCTGTGCGCCAAAAGTGGCGGCAACAATGGCCAGGGCGATGACGGTTTTCCATTGGGTTTTCATGATTCGACTCCGTATAGACGTGACAAAGAAATACCCTGCCGCAATGGCAGGAAGGGGGACATGGGAATGGCCAACCCATCCCGCATGCGGGGCTAGTTGTTGAAGCGGGAAAACTGCAGGCGTAGCGGCCGGGCGGGTGGCCGTGGCCATGCCCGGATCACCTGCGGCAAAAGAAAGGTGATGGCCGGCCCACCCAGCCAGATCAGGCTGATGACCAATAGCAGCAAGGACATGTGCGGCTGCCCGTGTGAATCGGCTTTCACCAGGCCGTGCTGGGCATCGGCACAGACCTTGCTACACAATTCATGGTGGGGCTGGTCATGGGCATGCTGCCATTGC
Source organism: Aquitalea sp. (assembly GCF_030150775.1). Taxonomy (NCBI): domain Bacteria; kingdom Pseudomonadati; phylum Pseudomonadota; class Betaproteobacteria; order Neisseriales; family Chromobacteriaceae; genus Aquitalea; species Aquitalea sp. The sequence goes on along the minus strand of NZ_JASLFG010000015.1, from coordinate 77,320 downwards.
GCCAGCAAGCTGGCGTGTTCATGATCCGGCTCCATCGGCATGGTATGGCAATTTGCCACCGCGACCAGCGTAAACGCCAATACCCAGGCCGCCAGCACTAGCCGGCTCCAGGTATGCAGTTGTTGGCGTATCCGGTACAAGGTGGACATCTTGTCTACTCCACGCACTGTGCCAATCAATTGGGCAAGGCTTGTTTCAGCATGACATGCCGGTGATACATGCCGGCTTCGAAGTGCCCTGGCACATAACAGGCAAACAGGACGGACTTGCTCTTGAGCGGATCAAAGCGCCAGACAATGGTTTTAGTCTCACCCCCCTTGATGGATAGCACATTGACATCGTGATGTTCCATTCCCGCCATCTGTTTGCGCATTTCCAGCATATGTTTCTTGCGGAATGCCTCATCGCCGATGGCAAATTCATGCACAGCCTGCCCGCTATTGCTCACGACAAACTTCACCACCTCACCCCGGTGGATGTTCATGGCATCGAAATTAAGCCGCATGGTGTCGGTGGCTTCGACATGGATGGTCCGCGTGGCCTCGGATTCCGGTGCAGGCTGGCCAAAAGCAAAGTGCTCCGGCATGTCCATGCCCTTCATCTGGGCCATGGCAGTGGCGGGCAGCAGTAGTGCCAGCAGCAGAATGTGTCGTTGATAGTGCATTGCACAGCTCCCGCCCGGCGGGATGAAAAGGCCAAAGCCTGGCCCCACCCCGTCAGGCAATGACTCAGAAACGGCCAAACAGCACGCCGGTACGTTGGTCTTTGCTCATGGTGTAGATGGCCAGCGTGCCTGGCTTTTCTTCACCCATGCCGGGGCTGTTCAGTGGCATGCCGGGGGCAGACAGGCCCACCACGTCGGCCTTGCTGGCAAGCAGCTTCTTGATGGCGGCCACCGGCACATGACCTTCAATAGTGTAGCGGCCGATCTTGGCGGTATGGCAACTGCCCAGACCGGGGGTAACCCCCATCTGCTGCTTGATCGGCTGCATGTCATCACGATTGATGGCGCTGACATCAAAACCGTTGTGCTTGAGATAGCTGATATAGGCCTCGCAGCAGCTGCAAGTGGGGCTCTTGTACAGCGTGACCGGGGTAGCGGCAAAAACGGCGGTGCTAAACGCACCGAACAAGGCGGCAAAAATGCGGGTACGGATGGTGGCCATGATGGCCCTCCTTCTGGCAATGACAAGGATTCGGATGACCGGCAACAGGCCGGCAAGTCGGAAAATGCTGTCAGGCAAGTAAAGGCGGACGATGTGGCGGAGAAAGGGTGATGCCAGCCAGTGCAGCGGGCTGGGTGGGGACAAAAATACCGACCTGGGCTAGCGGCGTGGCAGACCAGGCTGCTTGCTGGAACAAGGAAGGCGCGCAGAGCTGCACGCAGCCGGCACCGCTGCACAACATGCCATGCGCAGCTTTTGCATTGGCGGCATGTGTCGGCATCTTGCCTGCGGTTTCCTCATGGCAGGCAGCATGGGTTTCATGGGCCATGCAGTCTGCCGATATGATTGCCTCGCCGGCCATGGCCATGTCGGCACCCGCCGCCAGCACATTAAGTGCCGGAAGCGCGAGCAGAAACATCAGCAGGAAACGGTACAAGGCTTTCATACCCGGCAAGATAGCACCGTTTGGCGGCACAGGTGAATCACCAATCAGCCCTGCTTGCGGCATTATTGATCTGGATCAGCTGCACCGCGCCGCCCCTTGGCAAGGGTAGACAACGCTGCCGGTCAGACCGGATTGGCCGCATCAGGCAAGGCCCGTTTGCTGCTTACGCTAACAAAGCGGGTCGACGGGCCGCCCGAAAAACGGCTTGCTGGCCCCTGGTCTGGGCGGCACATGCCGCCACTGCCGGTGACAGAAGGCAAAAATCACTAGGCTTGTGCCGGCGCTTCCGGGCAAACCCGGTTGCGGCCATTCTGCTTGGCACGGTACAGGGCATCGTCCACCCGCTTCACCAGGCTGTCGGTCACGTCGCCGCTGCGCCATGCGGCCACGCCAAAGCTGCTGCTTGCACTGTCCACCACGGCAAAGCGGTGTGCCGCAACGCAGGCGCGCATGTGCTCGGCCAGCTGCATGGCCTGCTCCAGGCTGGTATCCGGACACAACACCACAAATTCCTCGCCACCCCAGCGTGCCAGGGTATCGCTTGCGCGCAGCCTATCTTGCAGGATGGCAGTGAAATCCTGCAGCAACGTATCACCAACCAGATGGCCCCAGCGATCGTTTACCTGCTTGAACTTGTCGATATCGGCCATGATTACCGCCAGTTGGCGCCCCTCTGCCTGCGCACGCTGCATTTCAACGGCAAAGCGCTCTTCCAGCCCAAAACGGTTGAGCGCACCAGTCAGCTTGTCACTGATTGCCTGCCGTGCCAGCCGCGCATGCGCATCCTGCAGTTCAGCCGTGCGCAGTGCCACTTCCTGCATCAGGATATCGTTATGGTGCACCTCGAAATCATGCGCCCGCTGCAGGCGGGCATAGGCATCATTCAGGCCATCGGCCAGCACGCTCAGCTCATCCTGATGCGCATGCCGACGATGCAGCACAAAGGGACGCAAACGCTTGCCTGGTTCGAATGATTGGGCAAATTCCGCCATTTGCGTCAGGTGGCGGGTGATCATCCATGAAATCAGCAGCAGTATGCAGATCGAGGTAACCAGCGACTTGGCCGTCTGCGCCGCCAGCACAATGGCAATGCGGTCCAGTGTACGGCCATACAGAGTATGCAGGTTTGGCTGAATGTAAATCATGCCCACCTCGATGCCATGGCGCTGCAGGGAAAACCGGTAGATCCGGTCGGCATCATGATCGAGCTGACCGGTAGTCAGCTCCGCCTTCTGGTTGGGGCCATAGCGCACCGTGGCCCCGGCAACCCAGGGAGAATGCCCGATACCATCCAGCTGTACCTGCATGCTGGATACATTGAAGTTCCAGGCCGCATCCGCCAGGCCAGGCAGCTGGTTTTGCTCGATGTAATGCATTCCCTTGTCCAGCTCGGACACATCCTGCCGGTAATCAAAAAACAGCTGCGCCGAGGTGGCAATCAATGCGGCAGTGGCACTGATGCAGACAATCCACAACAGCATGCGCCGGGCCAGCGCACTGGACATGCCGCTGCCCAGGCGGGCGCAGATCTGGCGCAAGCGATGCCATGCCGAAAACTGGTGCATGCCGGCTTACCTGACCCTGCTTTTAAAAGGCGAACGCCGGGCAAAGACATCTTCGTAGCGTCTGGCAGCCTCGGTGTCCAGCCAGCTCGCCTCGGCATCAATCCAGGGCGGGCGCTTGCCGGCCGCGGCAACAATCTCGTCTACCCGCTGCACAACCTTCTTTCCCCAGGCACCCTTGGTGCAACCAACGTAGCCGATGGTGAACTCCGGCAGGCCGGCAATGGGCAAATAGACAAATTTCTGTCTGGCCGGCAGCTGCAACCTGCGGGAGAACCAGTTGATTTCGTCCGGATAGCTAATGATGTAATCCACCCAGCCGCTGGCCAGTTGACGGAATGGTCCCTCGTCATCATCACTGGTCTGCAACAGATTTTTTTGACCGGCAACCGCCTGCATTGCCTCCAGTACCGGTGGCGGATAACCACGCTTTTCCTGACGCACGGTAATCAGCGTGGCATCTCGCATCAGCCGGGCGATATCCACCGCCCCACTGGCATTGCGGTATGCGGCCACCCGCGCAAGCCGGTCCGCACGCAACACCAGATGGTGCGGCAGCACAAATTCCACCGGGCCGCTGAAGTCCACGTAGGCTTCACGTTCTGCGGTCTTGAGCAAGCTGGGTTCGCACACCGGCAGCCCCTGTTTCATCAGGCCGAACACCCGCGACATGCTGGAATTTTCCACCACATGATTGAATTCTGGCGTGCGTTCGATGAAATAGCGCAGAAACACATCGGCGTAGCCGGTTCCCTTAAGTGGGCCATTGCCAATGATCACCGGAGGGTAGTCGGGCATCTGCCAGTTGATGGTCAGACCGTCGGCATGCGCCCTGCCGCCACTCAGGGCAAGACACATGGCCATGCCGGCCATGAAAACTGCCTGGCAAGACCACGCCCTGTATTTCCAGACAGCGGCTGAGAACATGCGATATCCTTTGTGGCGTCAAACGCAAAGGCGTACATTCTCTCCATCAAGCACCTGTGCAGCAAGCCCCTTAGCAGTTCCCCCTACTCCGTCGCAAACCCTTGTCCGGACATGGTTTCTGGATTCAAGCGCAGCAGTTCATCAGCCAGGTTAGCATCCCAAGTACTCAGACCGATCGCCCCAGCATCAGCAAGTCGACAAACAGCCCGGCAGGCAATGCATCCTGCAACATGCGCAAGCTGAGCATGGCCAGCACGCAGCCGGTCAGCAGGCGCTGCAACAACAGCAGGCGGCGGTGTCGGGTCATGAAGGCAGACAGGCTGCCAGCAAACAGGGCAACCAGCCCGTTGGATGTTGCAAAGCCAATAATCAGCATGGAACCCAACACCAGCGTCTGGCCGAGGACATTGCCAGCCGGGTAATCGACAAACCGTGGGACCAGTGAAACAAAGATCATCATCAGCTTGGGGTTGAGCAGGCTGGTGGTGGCTCCCATCAGCAGCAAGCGCCGGGGCTGAACGGCATTTCCCGGCTGGACTTCAAACGGCGAGCGCCCGCCCGGCCGCAGCGACTGCCAGGCCAGATAAGCCAGATACAGCGCGCCGGCAATGGCCAGCAGGGTGAGCGCATGCGGAATGCGCACAACCATGGCGGTAATGCCAAGTGCAGCAGCCAGCATGTAGAACAGATAACCCACCATGACACCAGCCAGCGACATCAGGCCGGCCCGCCGGCCCTGCACCACTGCACGCGACAGCACATACATCATATTGGGGCCGGGGGTGATGGCCAGCAGCATGCCAATGGCCAGAAATTCCTTGAGAGAGAAGACGGTATTCATCATGGGCTCCTGCCCTGCATGGGATATACCGCAGTATCTTCCTGCTGCTTTGCCAAGTTAAGTGAATTAAACTTGGCTTACTATTCAGATAAACTGATCAAATGAAAAAACTGGATCTGGACGTGATCGAAATGGTGGTTGCGGTGGCCGAGGCAAAATCCTTTGTGCGCGGCGCGGCGCTCGTGCACCGCTCCCCCTCGGCAGTCAGCATGCAAATCAAGACGCTGGAAGAAGCACTGGGCAAGCCGCTGTTCAAGCGCAATACACGGCATGTGGAGGTCACCACCGAGGGCATGGCCTTGCTGGACTACGGCCGCAAAATGCTGAACCTGCGGCAAGAGGCCTGGGCTGCCATCGTGCGTCCGGAAGTTACCGGCCGCATTGTGCTGGGGGTACCGGATGACTACGCCCCCTCCTTGCTGCCCACCACCTTGCGCCGGTTTTCGCTGGCACACCCGCGGGTGGAGATCCATGTCATCGGCAGACCCAGCAGCGAGCTGATTCCGCTGCTGGAGGACAGCACGCTGGACCTGGCCTGCATCACCCGCACCCCGCGCATCAGCGGCGAGCATATCCGCTTTGAACCCATTGTCTGGGCAGGCTCGCCCGCGCGGGCAGTATGGGAAGAACGCCCGCTGCCGCTTGCCGTGTTCGAGCATGGCAGTGTCGCCCGCGAGCGTGCGATTACCGCCCTGCAACAGCAGGGCATTCCGTTTCGCATGTCCTACGAAAGCCCCAGCCTGACCGGGCTGGTCAGCATGGTGGAGGCAGGCCTGGCCATTGCGCCCATGGCGCTGTGTGCGCTGCCGGAACGGCTGCGGCGACTGACGGAAAGTGATGGGCTGCCAGAAATAGGCAAGGTGGAAATCGTACTGGCGCGCAGCGCCCGCTCCAATCGCCCGCCCTGCGACTACCTGGCCGAGCAGATACTCAGCGGCAGCTAGCCAGCATCACACCGGATTTACAGCTTCAGCAGACCCAGCAGCAGCGCCACCACGCCACCGGCAATCAGCGGCCCCACCGCCAGGCCACGGAAAAAACACACGCCAATCAAGGTGCCTATCATCAGCGCCGTCACCGCCTCCGGCGAGGACTTCATGAAGGGCACGCCCTGCGCGGCAATCCAGGCCACCAGCAAACCGGTCAGCACCGCAATCACCCCCGCCGGGGACTTGAATACATTGGCAATACTGTTGGCATCCACCCGGCCAGATACCACCGGCACCAAGACCGCAGCAGTCAGCACGGCCACGCCGACATTGATGCCCTTGGATTCGATGACCGGCAACCAGCTATCCAGTCCCAGCAGCTTGATCAGCAAGAGCACCAGCGCCGCAATCGACACGGTGAAATTATTGCCGATCAGGGAGATGGCCAGGATGAGCAGGATGGGGAGATTGTCAAAATGCATTGTGGATCGCTTCGGGAAAATGCAGCGCCGGATGGCGTACGGAAATGAGTAATACTCGCAATTATACGCCAGCACGCCGCCAGAACCGGAAGCAATACACAGACAAAAAAAGCGAGGGCAGTTTGCATTGCCCTCGCACAAGGTCGCAGTAGCCACCAGCAAGCTGGCAGCCAGACAGGATTGCGGTTTACTTGATGAAGCTCAGTTGCTGGCAGATTCTGTCCAGCACCGGTTTTTTCCTGGCCTGGAACTGATCCTTGTTTTGCTGGATCAGGTTATTGCCCTGGGTATCGATGGAGATGATCAGCGGGCCAAATACCCGTACCCGGTTGATCCACAGGGTTTCCGGCATGCCCAGGTCCTGCCATTCGGCACCTTCGATTTCCTCCACTAGGGTGGCGGCCAGCACGGCGCAGCCACCGGGAAAGATGGCATGCACGGCCTTGTGTTCCTGGCAGCCAGCAGCCGTTTCCGGGCCCATGCCGCCCTTGCCGACAATCAGCTTCACCCCGGTCTGTTTGATGAATTCGCGCTCGAACTTTTCCATGCGCATGCTGGTGGTGGGGCCAATGGACACCATTTCAAACGTGCCGTCGTCCTTTTTGCGCACGATGGGGCCGGCATGAAAAATCGCCCCGCCTTCCAGATTCACCGGCAGTTCCCGGCCTTGTTCGATCAGGCGGCGGTGCGCTACGTCGCGACAGGTCACCAGCTGGCCGGTGAGATACACCACGTCGCCAATGCGCAGGTCGGCCAGGTCTTCGTCTTTGATGGGGGTTGTCAGGATTTTTTTCACAGCACCACTCCTTCGTGGGACAGGATTTCATAGGACAGGTCGGCATGGACGCGGATCTTGCCGCGACGATGCGCCCAGCAGCCGGTATTCACCGCCACGCCGATGGTGGAAGGGTGACGGGCGGAGGATTCGATATTCACCCCCATCACGCTGTTGTTGCCAGTGAGGCCTTGCGGGCCGATGCCGATCTCGTTCAGGCCCTGTTCCAGCAGCTCTTCCATCAGCGCGGCGCGCGGGTTGCTGCTTTTGGAGTCCACCGGACGCATGATGGCCAGCTTGGACAGCCGGGCAGCGGTTTCCACCGAAGTCGACACCCCTACCCCCACCAGCAAGGGCGGGCAGGCATTGACGCCGCGTTCGGTAATCACGTCCATCACGAACTCGGCCACGCCTTCGTAACCCTGGCCCGGCATCAGCACCTTGGCCGCGCCCGGCAGGGTGCAACCACCGCCAGCCATGTAGACGTCGATGGTGCAACTGTCCGAATCCGGCACAATGCGCCAGTCCAGCCAGGGAATATTGGTGCCGGTATTGGTGCCGGTATTTTTTTCGTCAAAGGTTTCCACCGCGTTGTGGCGCAGCGGCCCCAGCTTGGTGGCACCGGCCAGCGCCTCGCGCAGGATGTCTTCCAGCTCCCCCAGCAGCGGGAAGTGTGCGCCGGCCTCGATGAAATACTGGATCACGCCGGTGTCCTGGCAGCTGGGGCGGTCCAGCTTGTCGGCGGCCTGCTGGTTGCCTTCCATGGTGTCGTAGATGGATTTGGCCAGCAGGTTGGTTTCCAGCGTGCGCAAATCGGCCAGTTTGGCCTTCACATCACGTGGCAGGCGTTTGCCGATGTAGGCGGTGAATTTGGCCATGGTGTCCGTCAGGGACTGGATGGCGATTTCCTTGTCCATATTGTGTCCTCGCAAATGGGTGGGATTCAGGGGTGGGGTTTAGTGACGGTCCTGAGTGACCGCCATGACGGATGCCTCTGCCGCCTGGAAGCGACTGAGCATCAGCGTCAGCACTGCAGAAAACATCAGCAAACCGGCAACGAAGTACAGGCCGCCGGCAAAGCTGCCGGTCTGGTCCTTGATCCAGCCGATCATGGCCGGGCCGACAAAACCGCCCAGATTGCCAATGGAGTTGATGGCGGCAATGCCACTGGCAGCAGCAGTGCCGGACAGGAACAGGGTGGGCATGCTCCACAGCGGCGGCTTGGCACAGCTGATGCCGATATTGACCAGGGTGAGCGCGGCAATCAGGCCGACGACACCGCTGGCACCGCTGGCCACCACCAGGCCGATTGCCGCGGCAATACAGGCCAGCACCACATGCCAGGTACGTTCTCCGCTACGGTCGGAATGGCGTGACCACAACACCATGGCCACCACCGAAACGGTGGGCGGCACGGCATTGAGCACCCCCACCGTCATGGAAGAGACACCCAGCTGCTTGATGATCTGCGGAGCCCAGATACCCAGGGTGTACAGGCCGGCAGACGTGCCGAAGTAGATGAAGGCCAGCGCCAGCACTCGCGGATTGCTCAGGCCGGCAAGCAGGCTGTGGTGATCCTCCCCGCCCTTGCCCTGCTGCTCGGCCTGCATGGTGGACACCAGCCAGTTGCGCTCGTCGGCAGCCAGCCAGCGTGCCTGTTCCGGACGGTCGGTCATGCAGAAGAACACCACGCCGCCTAGCAACAAGGCCGGGAAAGCTTCGATCAGGAACATCCACTGCCAGCCCTGCAGGCCCAGATAGCCGTGCATTTCCAGCAGCGCCGCCGAAATGGGCGAGCCCAGCGCGGTGGAAATGGGCGCGGCCGCCATGAACAGCGCGGTGATGCCGGCCCGGCGGCGTGCCGGAAACCAGTAGCTGAGATAAAGAATGATGCCGGGGAAGAAACCGGCTTCGGCCGCACCCAGCAGAAAGCGGATCACATAAAAGCTGAGCGGCCCCTGCACAAAGGCCATGGCCCCGGAAATGACGCCCCAGCTCAGCATGATGCGGGCAATCCACTTGCGCGCGCCAAAGCGATGCAGGGCGATGTTGGACGGCACTTCGCACAGGAAGTAGCCCCAGAAGAAAATGCCTGCGCCAAAGCCGAGGATGGAGGCGGAAAAGCCCAGATCCTGCTTCATGCTCAAGGCGGCAAAGCCGATGTTCACCCGGTCGATGTAGGCAATGAAGTACAGCAGCATGATGAGTGGAACAATGCGCCAGCTGACGCGGCGCATTGTGCTTGCTTCGATATCGTGTCCCATAGGTTCTCCTCTTTGTTTCCGATTGTTGCGGGATGTTGGCGACATCCACCTTGTGGCCATCTGTGGTGGCCCCTGCCGTCAGCACCTGCTTGCTGCGGTCAGGATTTTTTGATTCGGTTGAGCGTTACGAGGAGATTAGCCTGTTTGAAAAAGTAATTAATCGCAGTAAACTTAAAACATCATTACGCCAAACGTAACAATCAACATGCAATCCGACCTTGCCTTCTTCTGCCTGATCGTCAAACAGGGCAGCATGGCCGCCGCCGCACGCGAGTTGAACCTGACACCGCCGTCGGTATCGCGCCGCCTGGCTCAACTGGAAGAACGGCTGGGCGTGCGTCTGCTCAACCGCACCACCCGCCGGCTGAGCCTGACCGGCGAAGGCGAGGTGTACTTTGCCAGCGCCCTGCGCATCCTCAGCGACATCGAGGAAATGGAACAGCAGGTATCCAGCAGCCGCGCCGCGCCCAAAGGACTGCTGCGCATCAACGCGCCACTAGGCTTCGGGCGCTCCTACATCGGCCCGGCGATTTCGGCTTTCAATCGGCGTTATCCGGAAGTGGAAGTCCAGCTGCACCTGAGCGACCGCCCGGTCAACCTGCCGGATGAGGCCATTGACATCGCCATCCGCTTTGGCGAAGCACCGGACTCCCGCCTGATTGCCAAGAAAATTGCCGCCAACCGCCGCCTGCTGTGCGCCTCGCCGGCTTATCTGGCCGCCGCCGGCAGCCCGCAGACGCCGCACGACCTCACCCGCCACCAGTGCATCGTGCTGCGACAAAATGAAATGGCGGCCGGCAACTGGCGACTGAGCCATGGCAAGCAGACGGAAACGGTGAAAGTACATGGCACGCTCAGCACCAATGATGGCGAAGTGGCGCTGAACTGGGCGCTGGATGGCTATGGCATCCTGATGCGGGCGGAATGGGATGTGGCCAAATACCTGCGCAGCGGCAGGCTGGTACAGGTGCTGGCAGAATTCGAAACACCACCAGCCGATGTCTACGCGGTATACATGGAAAGGCTGAACCTGTCGGCCAAGGTGAGCTGTTTTGTCGAGCACCTGCGCAACTTCATGCGCCAGCATGCCGACGGCCCGGCAGCCGGGCGCACGGTCTGGTAGACGTCCTGCCCGCTGACCGGCCTAGCCTGCCAGGCGGGTGGCAAACCATTGCTGCAGAAAAGCAATGCACACCCGCACCTTGGCCGAAGCAGAAGAACGTTCGGGATACACCGCCCACACATCGGCCGGCTGGTATTGCTCAGGCAAGATGTGCAGCAGGCGTCCGTGCTGCACATCATCCGCCACATCCCAGGCAGAGCGCAGGATGATGCCATGCCCGTCCAGTGCCCATTGCCGGGCGATTTCGCCATTATTGCTGGCCAGCCGCCCGCCCACCCGCACCACCTCCTCCCCTTGAGGGCCGTGCAGCGTCCAGCGGCCATAGTCCTGATCCCGCTCGCGGATGAGAATGCACTGATGCCGGGTCAGCGCGGACACCGACTGCGGCATGCCATGCGCAGCCACATAGGATGGCGCGGCACACAAAATCCGCCGGTTGGCGGCAATGCGACGGGTAATGACATTGCCTTCACGCACGCTGCCCACCCGGATATCCAGCTGGAAACCCTCCTCCACCAGATCCACCGCCCGGTCCAGCAACTCCAGCTGTATTTCCAGCTGCGGCTGCTGCACGGCCAGCGCCGACAATGCCGCCGCCAGCTTGCTGCGGCCAAAGCCGCTGCTGCTGCAGATGCGGATCAGCCCGTCGGCAACCGACTTCTCCTGCGAGACGGCCTCGCCCATCAGCCGCACATCTTCCAGAATGCGCAGCGCCCACTGGTGTACCACCTCGCCCTGCGCCGTCAGCCCGACATGGCGCGTGGTACGGTGAAACAGACGCTCCTTGATGACCTGTTCCAGCAGGCCGATGCGCTTGCTGACCAGCGCCTTGGACACCCCCATGGCACGGGCGGTGGCGGCAAAGCTGCGGTGACGCACCACCTGGCAAAACAATTGCAGATCATCCAGCTGCAGCTTGTCGTTCACGATTCATGTCCAATCAATCAACACAAAGGGGAATTGTAAATGCATCGTAGCTTGTTAAGCTCGGTTTTTGCCTGCTGGCTGCTCAAGGAAAGTCGACACCATGAAACACAAAATTGCCGTGATTGCCGGGGACGGAATCGGTCAGGAAGTGATGCCGGAAGGGCTGCGCGTGCTGCAGGCGGCCAGCCGCCGGTTTGGTCTGGAACTGGAATTTCAGGTTTTCGACTGGGCCAATTGCGATTACTACCTGCAACACGGGCAGATGATGCCGGACGACTGGCATGCGCAGCTGTCCGGCTGTGACGCCATCTATTTTGGCGCAGTCGGCTGGCCGGACAAGGTGCCGGACCATGTCTCGCTATGGGGCTCGCTGCTGAAGTTCCGCCGCGAGTTCGACCAGTATGCCAATGTGCGTCCGGTGCGGCTGATGCCCGGCATCCCCTGCCCGCTGGCCGGCAAGCAGGTGGGCGATATCGACTTCATGGTGGTGCGCGAAAACACCGAGGGCGAGTACTCCTCCATTGGCGGCCGCATTTTTGAAGGCACCGAGCGGGAAACCGTGCTGCAGGAATCCATCTTCACCCGCCACGGCACCGATCGCATCCTGAAGTTTGCCTTCGAGATGGCGCAGCAGCGGCCGAAAAGACACCTGACCTCCGCCACCAAGTCCAACGGCATTGCCATCAGCATGCCCTACTGGGACGAGCGGCTGGAAGCCATGGCCGGCCACTACCCGGATGTGGCCTGGGACAAATACCACATCGACATCCTCACCGCGCGCTTCGTCCTCAGCCCGGAGCGCTTTGATGTGGTGGTGGCCTCCAATCTGTTTGGCGACATCCTGTCCGACCTGGGCCCGGCCTGCACCGGCACCATCGGCATTGCCCCATCGGCCAACCTGAACCCGGAACGCAACTTCCCCTCGCTGTTTGAGCCGGTGCACGGCTCCGCCCCCGACATTTTCGGCCAGGGCATTGCCAACCCGATCGCCATGATCTGGTGCGGCGCGATGATGCTGGAATTCCTGGGGCAAGGCGATGCCCGCTACCAGGGGGCGCACGATGCCATCATGGCGGCCATCCATCAGGTATTGGAAAACGGCCCGCGCACCCCGGACATGGGGGGCAATGCCAGTACCGAGACACTGGGCAAAGCGGTGGCCGCCGCGCTGGAACATGGCCACTGAGCACTTCCGCAGCGGGACTCAGACGCATATGGCACCAAGCGGGAGATGCCATGCCAGCACCCTGGCCGGTGCCGGCGGCCAGCGTGCAACTCAGGCCAGCGTATCGAAGGCGCGGGCGAAGTCGGCGATCAGGTCTTCCACTTCCTCCAGCCCCACCGATACCCGGACCATGCCATCCGGGATGTCCATTTCCTTGCGTTTTTCCGGGCCGGCTTCCCAGAAAATGGTGGAGGCCACCGGAATCACCAGGGTGCGGGTGTCCCCCAGGCCGGTGGCCTTGATCGGCAGTTGCAGGGTATTGAGGAAGGCATTGGTCTGCTCGGCAGCGCGCAGCTCAAAAGACAGCAGCCAGGCATTGGCGCGAAACAGCGTACTGGCGCGCTGATGCTGCGGATGGCTGGCCAAACCGGGATAGGACACCTTGCGTACCGCCGGGTGTGCCTCCAGATATTCGGCCAGCCGCTGGGCGCTGGCGCTGCTGTGTTTAACCCGCAGCGCCAGTGTTTCCATGCCGATGGAAATCTGGTTGGCGTGTTCGGAGGACAAGGAAGCCCCCATGTCGCGCAAGCCCTTCTTGCGGATCTGGGTGAGGCCCTGCTGCGCCACCGCCACCTTGCGGTATTCATCGGCGATATTGGGATAGCCGGCCCAATCAAACAGGCCGGTATCAGTGACCGCGCCACCCAGCGCCGCGCCGTGGCCGGAGATGGTCTTGGTCAGGGAGTTGACCACCAGGCTGGCACCCACGCTGGCCGGGTTAAACAGGGCCGGTGAGGTAATGGTGTTGTCCACCACATAAACCAGCCCGTGCGCACGGCACAGGCTGCCAATGCCTTGCAAGTCGGCAATCTGGGTACCCGGGTTGGCAATGGTTTCCACAAACACCATGCGGGTAGCCGGGGTCAGCACCGCCGCCACGCTGTCGGCAGAGGCCATGTCCACCATGCTGACCTCCACACCGAACTGGCGCAGGGTGTTTAGCAGGCTATTGGTGTTGCCGAACACATGGCGGCTGGAGACGATGTGATCTCCCGCCTTGAGCAGGGTAAGGAAGATGGCGGCAATCGCCCCCATTCCGGTGGCAAAGCACACCGTACCCACGCCGCCTTCAATCTCGTTGATCTTGGCCTCCAGCATCGCCGTGGTGGGTGTACCCTGGCGGGCATAGTTGAAACCACCCTTTTTGCTTCCCTGGAAGATGCCGATCAGGTCCTCCACGCTTTCCAGCCCGTACTGCACCGAGCTGTGCAGCGGTGCGCGCAATGCGCCATGCTCCATGCCGGCGCGACGGTCGCGATGCACGATGGTGGTGGTGAGGCCCTGCTTGTCTGTTTTGCTCATTGCTCCGGTTCCCGATACAGATTTTCTGCGTGCTGTGCTGTCACTGACAGGGCTTGCCACCTTGCCACCGGCGGTGGGCCGCAGAGATGGCTGACAGGCAAATCCTGCATGAATACTGGTGGCCGGCAGATGCGGTGCAGAGTCCTGCACGCGGCTGCGGCAAGCCTCCACGATACACCTTTTGCCCGTGAAATTGACCCAGCTGCCCGCATTTACGCTGCGGGCAGATGCAGATTGCTGCGCCGCACATGGCGCTGCGCCGCACATGGCGCTGCGCAAGCACGCAGGAGCAGGCAAGCCAGCTAAAAACGGGGCCGATAAGCTCTACCAGACACGGCACTGCCGCCAGATGAAAAAGCGGCCGGCGGGCTGCAATGCAGCGCGCCGGCCCAGGCATGAGACTACTGAGAACGCGGGGAAAACGGTAGTGACTGTCTGGCTCAGCACCAAGGACTCAACGGACGACGGACTCCACCGTCCAGGCATTGTTTTTCACCACCGACAGCGTTACCGGGGCTTTTTGCAGATTGCCGTTGGCGGTAAAGGCAAAGTCCGCCGTCACACCGCTGTAGCGGATAGCCGCTAGCTTGGGCAGGTATTTGGCCGGCTCCACCGAGCCCGCCTGCTTCATCGCTTCGGCCACCAGCATCACGCCGTCGTAAAACTGCGGCCCCAGCAATACCACGTCCTGGTGGAAGCGTGCCTTGTAGCGGGTTTCAAACGCCTTGCCCGCCGGACGGGCATTGAGCACACCGCCCGGCACTGCCGAGTAATGTCCGGCTGCATCGGCCCCGGCCAGTTGCAGGAAAGTGGGCGTGTTCATCATATCGCCGCCCATCAGCTTGGCCTTCAGGCCCAGACGCTTAAGCTGCTTGGCCATCGGCGCGGCCTGGGCATCGGCTCCGCCATAGAAGATGACATCCGGATTAACCGCCTTGACTGCCGTCAGGATGGAGGTGAAATCGGTGGCCTTGTCGGTGGTGAATTCACGGCGTGCCACCTTGCCGCCATTGGCGGTGACGGCTTTGACAAACTCGTCGGCAATACCCTGGCCATAGGCGGTGCGGTCGTCGATAGCGACAATGCTCTTGGCCTTCAGCGTCTTGACGGCAAACTGGCCCAGCGCCCCGCCTACCTGGCTGTCGCTGCCCACCAGACGGAAGGTGGTTTTATAGCCTTGCTGGGTGTAGGCCGGGTTGGTGGACACCGATAGCTGCGGAATGCCGGCATCGGAATAAATGCGCGAGGCCGGAATCGACACCCCGGAGTTGAAGTGGCCGATGATGGCCTTCACCCCGGCATCCACCAGCCGCTGCGCCGCCTGGGTGCCAATGCGCGGGTCGGCCTGATCGTCCTCCGACACCAGTTCGAACTTGATTTTCTGCCCGCCCACCACCAGGCCCTTGGCATTGACATCGTCAATGGCCATCTTGGTGGCGTTTTCATTATCCTTGCCGTAATGCGCCTGCGGGCCGGACAAGGGCGAGGAAAAGCCGATCTTCACCACGGTATCGGCATGCGCGGCAGCAATGGCAAACGGTGCCATCATGCCCCCCAGCGCCACCACCCAGTTCAGCTCTGCAAACAGTTTGTTCTGTGCCATGTCATTTCTCCTTTGATGCTGCATTTATTCAAGAGAAACCAGGTGGTTCCCCCTGCTACTGCCCTCCTGCCCTTACCGGTCTGCGCCGGCCCGTGGCAGGATCAAAAACGACACATGCGGTAGGGCTGCATGTCCAGGGCGGGCGTCTTGCCCTGCAGCATGTCAGCCAGCAGGAGCGCCGTGGTGGCGGCCAGGGTGAGGCCCAGATGCCCATGCCCGGTGGCAAACCACAGGCCGGGCTGCCCTGGAGCCGGGCCGATAATCGGGACGGTATCCGGCAGCGAGGGGCGATTGCCCATCCATACCGTCATGTCTTCGGTGGAAAAATCACCGACGATGCGCCGCGCCTTGTCCAGCAGAATGTGGGCGCGCCGCCAGTCGGGTGGCGCATCGCGGTGTGCCAGTTCTACCGTGCCGGCCAGCCGCAGGCCGCCACCAGCCATGGGCAGGATGACAAAGCTTTCGCTGGCACACTGGATGAAGTGATGCAGCTGCACCCCGGCCCTGGGCAGGTTGACGTGATAGCCGCGCTCGCTTTCCAGCGGCACGCGGTAGCGGTGCTGACGGGTAAAACGGTCGCTCCACACGCCGCAGGCAATCACTGTGGCGGCTGCCTGCAAGCGGCCATGACTGGCCGTTTCCACCCCGCTGACGCGCCCACCCTGCTCCAAGGTAGCCAGCACTTCATCCTGTACAAAACGCCCGCCTTCACGGACAAAGGCATCGAACAGACCACGGCTGAAGGTGTAGGGGTCGTCCACATGCGACCAGTCCGGCACCCGCACTGCGTATTGCCATTCCTCGGCCAACAGCGGTTCTTGCTCAAGTAACTCGCTGCGTGACAAGGCCTGCCACTGCACGCCATGGCGGCGTTTTTCCTCCCAGGCAGGCAGGGCGGCATCGAACTCCTGCTGGTTGCGATACAGCGTGAGGTTGCCGTGACGACGCCACATGGCACCCAGCCCGGCCTTGTCTATCAGCGCGGCGTAGTCCTGATTCACCCGCCCCAGCAAGGCGGACAGATCGCGGGTGAGTGTGGCCACCCGGCTGGGGCGGCTGGCGGCAAGAAAGCGCAGCAGCCACGGCAGCAGGCTGGGTAGGTAGCGCCAGCGCAGGGCCAGCGGCCCCAGCGGGTCCAGCATCCAGCCCGGCACCTTGCGCAGCACGCCCGGTTCGGCCAGCGGTATCACATCGCTGATGGCAAAGGCACCGGCATTGCCATAACTGGTTTCCATGGCCGGTTCGCCACGGTCCAGCAGGGTGACGGCAAAGCCTTCCAGCCGCAGTTGCAGCGCAATGGCAATACCGACCACACCGGCCCCCACCACGATGACTTCGTCGCCCGCAACAAGGGTATCGGCCATGGCTCAGGCCTCCCGCACGCCATCCAGCAGGCGCGGCAAGCCCTGCGGATTGGCATGTTTCAGGGCAGTCGGCAGCAGTGCATCCGGCAGGTCCTGATAGCACACCGGTCGCAAAAAGCGCTGGATGGCCGCCGTGCCCACCGAGGTGGAGCGCACATCCGACGTGGCCGGAAACGGCCCGCCATGCACCATGGCATCACACACTTCCACTCCGGTGGGCCAGCCATTGACCAGGATGCGACCAGCCTTGCGCTCCAGCACCGGCAACAGGCGGCGTGCCAGCGCGATATCGTCGTCATCCAGTTGCAGCGTGGCGGTAAGCTGGCCTTCCAGCGCCTCGGCCAGTTGCAGGCGCTCTGCCTCATCGCGGCATTGCACCACCAGCGCGGCAGCGCCGAACACTTCGGCCTGCAAGGCCGGATTGGCCAGATACTCCGCCGCCCGCACCCGCAGCAACTGCGGCTGGCACTGGTTGGGGCCGGTGGGCAACACGCCCTTGGCCACGGTGCTGGCATGGCGGGACAGGCTGTCCACCCCGTCCTGATAGGCCGCCCAGATGCCGGGTGTGAGCATGGTTTGCGCCGCACTGTGTTGCAGCAAATCAGCCGCGGTGGCGACAAACGCCTCCAGCGCCGGCCCTTCTAGCGCCACCAGCAGGCCGGGATTGGTACAGAACTGCCCTGCCCCCTGCGTCAGCGAGCCGACAAAGCCCTGCGCCAGCACCTCGCCGCGTGCCTGCAAGGCAGCCGGCAGCAGGAATACCGGATTGGTGGAACTCATTTCCGCATACACCGGAATCGGCTCCGCGCGCTGCTGTGCGCTCTGACACAAGGCCAGCCCGCCGGCACGCGAGCCGGTAAAACCCACCGCCTTGATGCGCGCATCGTTGACCAGTGCCTGCCCCACTTCCCGGCCACTGCCAAACAGCAGGGCGAATACTCCGGCGGGCAGGCCGCATTGCTCTAAGGCGCGCACAATGGCCTGGCCCACCAGTTCGCTGGTGCCGGGATGGGCGCTGTGCGCCTTGACGATGACCGGGCAACCGGCCGCCAGTGCCGAGGCGGTGTCCCCCCCGGCCACCGAGAAGGCCAGCGGAAAGTTGCTGGCCCCGAAAACGGCCACCGGCCCCAGCGGAATCTGGCGCTGGCGCAAGTCGGCACGCGGCAGCGGCTGGCGCGCGGGCTGGGCCTGGTCGACCCGCACATCCAGCCATTCGCCAGCCCTCACGGTACGGGCAAACATGCGTAGCTGGCCGCAGGTGCGGGCCCGTTCGCCCTGCAAGCGGGCTTGCGGCAAGCCGGTTTCCAGCATGGCGCGTTCAATCAGCGCATCGCCCAGCGCTTCGATTTCTTCGGCAATGGTTTCCAGCAACTGCGCCCGCTGTGCCGGCGTGGTTTCGCGGTAGCTGTCAAACGCCGCCCAGGCCAGCGCGCACGCCTGTTCCACCTGAGCCTGATCGCCCCCGGCATAGTCCGGTTGCAGGGTCTGGCCGGTGGACGGGTTGATGGCGTGCTGCGCTTCACGCTTGCCGCTGATGGATTGCCCGCCAATCAGCATTTTGCCTGTCAGATTCATAGGGTTTCCTGCTTGAAATGAAGTCCCGGCCACGCCGCGGGCGTGGCACGGTTGCTCAGGGTCTGGCTCAGGCCACATTCAGCCCGGCCGACCAGTTGCGATACCAGCTACGGAACAGCGTGTACTGGGTTTCAGCATAGCGGCGCTGGGCTTCGGTCAGGGCGTCGGTTTCGTTGAAGTGCAGGCTGTATTCGGTATCGCCGTTCAGCACCATCAGGTACTTGTAATACAGCACCAGATCGCAGCCTTCATCGAAGGAGGACAGCACCGCCAGCGCGGATTCCAGCTCGCGCGCCTGACGGCGCGCCACGGCGTCTCCCTTGGCGGCGGCCTTGCTCAAGGCCACCAGATGCAGCACCTCGCGCGGCAGCGCATTGCCGATGCCGGTAATGGCGCCGGTGGCATTGCAGTTGACGAAGCCATGCACCACCTGGGTGTCCACCCCCACCATCAGGGTGACCTGATCATCCTGCGAGGTGATGTGCTCGGCGGCGTAACGCATGTCGGCGGCACCGCCGAATTCCTTGAAGCCGATCAGGTTGGGATAGCTGCGGCGCAGTTCGAAGAACAAATCGGCACGGGTGGCAAAGCCGTAGTAGGGGCTGTTGTAGATGACTGCGGGCAAGTCGGGTGCGGCGGCGAGGATGGCGGAAAAGTGGGCCTTTTGCGCGGTCGGGGACGCACCACGCGACAACACGCGCGGAATCACCATCAGGCCATGTGCACCAACGCGGGCGGCATGGGCGGCATGGGATACCGCCTCGCGGGTATTCACCGCACCGGTGCCGACAATCGTAGGCACGCCGGCGGCCACCAGGCGGGCCACGCCTTCCTGGCGCTCGGCTTCGGTCAAGAGCGGCCAGTCGCCCATCGAGCCGCAATACACCACCGCGCTCATGCCGGCGGCAATCAGCTCGCGGCCCTTTGCTACCAGCGCGTCAAAGTCCGGCTTGCGCTCGGCGGTACACGGGGTCATCAGGGCCGGGATGCAGCCGGTGAAAATGTTGTCGCTCATTGTTATTGCTCCTTGCAGCTTGGATATGTGTGTGTGGGATGTCGGTCTAACGCGGGGTTCAGATGCCCCAGGCGAAAGGGTCTTGCTCGTCAATCAACAGCGTGCTGCTGGCAGTGACGTAGGCACGGCCGGTAATGAAGGGATGGATGCAGTCCCCCTCCCTCCGGTATTGGCCGATGAACTGGCTGCCGGTGATGCCGGCCTGCACCCAGTCTTCGCCTTCGGCCAGCTTGCCGTCGGCGGCCAGGCAGGCCAGCTTGGCGCTGGTGCCGGTGCCGCAGGGCGAACGGTCGTAGGCCTTGCCCGGACACATGACGAAATTGCGGCTGTCGGCACTGGCATCGTCGGCAAACAGCTCCACGTGGTCGATCAGCGCGCCATCGGCCCCGGTAATGCCCTGTGCCTCCAGCGCTTGCAACATGGCCCAGGTAAAGTCGGTAAGTGCCTCCACATTGGCCATTTCCAGCGTCATGCCGTGTTCGGACACCAGAAAGAACCAGTTGCCGCCCCAGGCAATGTCACCGTGAAATTCGCCGTAGCCGGGCACGTCCACCGCCACCTGCTGGCGATAGCGGTAAGCCGGCACATTGCCCAGCGTCACCGCGCCATCCTCATGCAGGGTGGCGCTGACCGGCCCCACCGGGGTGTCGATCTTGTGTACGCCCGGTGCAATCAGGCCCTGGTAATGCAGCGAGGCAATCAGGCCGATGGTGCCGTGGCCGCACATGCCCAGATAACCGGTGTTGTTGAAGAAGATCACCCCGCAAGTGGCATCGGGCGACACCGGCGGGCAATACAGCGCGCCCACCAGCACCTCGCTGCCACGCGGCTCCAGCAAACAGGCCCGACGCCACTGGTCGTGCTGCTGACGCAATTGCTCGCGCTGCTCGGCCATGCTGCCGCCGCTCAGCGCCGGAAATCCTTGCATCACCAGCCGGGTGGGTTCGCCCCCGGTGTGGGAGTCGATGATGTGTATCTGTTTCATTCGCCTGTCCATTCTGAAAACGTGAATGACGGATGGCGGACAGATGCAGCAGGCCGGGCCAGGCAGGGCGATGCCTTGCAGTGCCTTGATTCCATTACATCTTCGTGCCGCATCCGTCTGCGTCAGCACCTGCATAGAATGGCTTTATTGCCGCCAACATTCTTGATGGTTATCATCAGCGACAATGACGAAATCGGCACAATTGGCGTTTTCGCGATCAAAACCGCTGCCGGACGGCCCCCGGGGTGATACCTCAAGGGGAAGGGAGAAAGCTGATGACAGGCGAGCTGGTGGACACCATCGCGCAATGGCAGGAAAAAATGCGTCCGGCAACAATCGAGGCGCTGCTGGCCGGGGTGGCACCGCTGCTGCCGGTGCTGGACCTCATCCCCAACGCGGCCATCTTCATCAAGGACAGCCAGGCGCGGTATCTGTGCGCCAACAGCACACTGGTGGCGCGCTGTGGCCTGAAAAGCCTGCAACCGCTGCTGGGCAAGACCAGCGCGCAGGTATTTCCCGCCCAGTTGGGGCCGGGCTATACCGAGCAGGACATGCAGGTACTGCAAGAAGGGCGGGTGCTGGAAAACCAGCTGGAGCTGCACCTGTTCAAGAGCCGGGAACCCGGCTGGTGCCTGACCTACAAATGGCCGCTATACAGTGCGGCGGGGGATATCATCGGCCTGATCGGCATTTCACTGGACCTACAATCCGCCAGCAACACCCATCCGGCTTACAAGCGGCTGGTAGCAGTGGATGACTTTATCCGCAAGCACTTCAACCATCCCATCAGCATGGACGAGCTGACACGGATTGCCGGGGTATCGGCCGCCCAGCTGGAACGCTATTGCAAGAAAGTGTTTCATCTGACCCCGCGCCAGATGATACACAAGGCCAGGCTGGAACATGCCCACCGCCTGCTGCACACCGACATGGCCATCACCGATGTAGCACTGCAATGCGGTTATACCGACCACAGCGCCTTCAGCCGCCAGTTCAAGGCACTGACCGGCTTTACCCCGCGCCAGTACCGCCAGGCTACGGCACAGGGCTGAGGGCCGGCTGCTGGATATCACCAAAACGGAAGGCTGCGGTCACGCCGCCATCCATCAGAAAATCACTGCCGGTGATAAAAGTGCCATCCGGCCCCATCAGCAGGGCAGCCAGCTGGGCCACTTCGTCCGGCGTGCCGGCGCGTCCCACCGGGCTGGCGCTGAGCATATTGCGGTAGCCGGCACCACGCGGGCCGTTCAACTCGGCATTGGCCAGCGGGGTGATGATGATGCCGGGGCTGATGGTATTCACCCGCGCGCCACGCTGGCCCCAGCGCACCGCCTCTGCCATCACGCGCAGTGCATTGCCGCGCTTGGACAGCTGGTAGGCATGCAGGGTATCGGCTACCTGCCCGGCCTGCAGGAAGTCCAGCTGCAGCAGCTGCTCGGTGGGTGTCATGGCCAGCGCACTGTCCTGCTGCTGCGTCAGCGCTGGCAGACGATGGCCGGACTGGGAGGCAATCACCACCGCGGAGCCGCCTGCCGCCATCACATTGCCAAACAGCTCCAGCACCAGCGCTGTGCCGTACAAGTCCACCCGCAGAATGGTTTCCAGCGGGGCCTGTGACGGCGACACCCCAGCGGCATGAATCAGACCGCTGACCGAGCCCATCCGGCTGGCCTGCGCCACCAGTGCCTGCACCGAGTCCCGCGCGCCTACATCCACTGTCGCCGCCGTGGCCTGATAGCCGGCATTGCGAAACAGGCTGACCGCCTGCTCGGCTTCATCCAGATTCAACGATGCCAGCAGAATCTGCCGGCCCACCCCCACCCGCCGCGCAATGGCCCGGCCAATCTGCCCTGCGCCCACCACCACCAATACGTCCTTGCTCATGATTTTGTTCGTCCGCTGTTGACATGACAACACTATAGAAAAGCCACTATCAAGCGAATAGTCGGTTTAAACTTGCTCCAGTAGAAATTTTTTATTGATATTTACTACGCAGCTGCACAAGGAAAACCATGGCCATCAACGAATTGCGCTCCATTGCCATGTTTGCCAAGGCCGTGGAACTGGGCAGCATCCGCCAGGCCGCACTGGCGCAAGGGGTAACACCGCAGGCCGCTACCCAGGCCATTGCCCTGCTGGAAAAACATCTGGGCGTGCGCTTGTTGCATCGCACTACCCGCAGCCTGGCACTGACCGCGGAAGGCCAGCAGTTTCTGGAGGATGCCCAGCCGGCACTGGCCACGCTGGAGCGTGCCGTCGGCAACGCTCGTGCCGGCAAGGAAGGGATGGCCGGGCCACTGCGGATTGTCGGCCCCAAGTCGTCCTTTGCCGGCATCCTGCTGCCGGTGCTGGATGAATTCTGCCGCACCCATCCCGATGTGCGGCCCGACGTGCAACTGGATGACGGCATTGGTGACTGGGTGCTGGACCGGGTGGATGTGGGCTTTCGTATCGGCGCATCAGCCCAGGACGGAGTAATCAGCCGCCGGCTGTTTCCGGTGCAGCTTATCGTATGCGCCGCCCCGCAGTATCTGGACCGCCACGGCCTGCCCGCCAGCCTGGATGCGCTCACCCACCACCGCTGCAGCATGTTTCGCCACCCGGTCAGCGGCAAAGTGTCGCCCTGGTATCTCAATGTGGACGGCACGGTGGAACAGCGTCACTTCACCCCGGCTTTTTACAGCAACGATACCGAGCTGGAACTGCAAGCCGTGCTGTCCGGCCAGGTGGTGGGCCAATTGGCCAATCTGTCCGCCGCAGTGCATATCCGCAGCGGGCGGCTGGTACCGCTGCTGCTGCCGCACCTCAGCACCCCGATTGCGCTGCATCTGTACTACGGCAGCCGCAATGCCCTGCCTGGCCGGGTAAGGGCCTTTATCGACCTGGCCATTGCACGGCTGCGCGACAGCCACGAATTTGTACTCACCAGCGAGGAGCTGGCCGCCGCCCACGCTGCCTACCACCAGCGCTGAATCTTCAGCGCATGCCCACACAAAAAAGGCCATGCAATGCATGGCCTTTTTCAAATGATGATGATGCTCAGTGATATTCACCGGCACGGTGGCGGTTGACCTCGCACGGGGTGCCTGCGGTGCAGAAGGCATCGTTGGCATTGCGGGTTGGCGATGTGCTGGCGCTGGCAGGTGCGGATGCATCTGCCCGGCCAGTGCCGGCATTAGCCTGCACGCTGCAGGCCGCTATCAGCACCAGGCTGCCTAATATCTTGTTCATGATGTTTCCTTTCCATGACTTGATGAATGCAATCAATCCCAGCTGCCGCCCAGCGCGCGAATCAGGCTGAGCGAGGCCAGATAGCGGTCCTGACGGATGCCCAGCGCCTGACGCCGGATGGACAGTTCGCTGCGCTGAGCATCCAGCAGATCAAGCTGGCCGGTCTGGCCGTTGCGATAGCGCGAATCCGCCATGGCGCTGGCCCGGCTGGCACTGGCTACGGCCTGCTGCTGGGCCTCTTCCTGCTGCGCCAGCAGGCGGATGTCGCTGAGCGAATCCTCCACCTCAGCCAGCGACTGCAAGATGCTTTGACGGTAATCAGCCAGCGCCAGTTCCATATCAGCCCGGGCCGAACCCAGCAGCGCCTGACGGCGGCCACCATCAAACAGTGGCAAGGACAGCAGGCCCTCTACCGACCAGGCGCGGGCCGACCAGCGGAAGATGTCGCGCAGCTGCGAGCTGGCATAGCCTCCGGCCGAGGTTAGCGTCAGATCCGGAAACCAGGCGGCTTGCGCCACGCCAACGCGGGTCTGGGCCGCCAGCAGCTTGCGCTGGGCTGCCGCCACATCAGGACGGCGCGCCAGCATGGCAGCAGGCAAGCCGGCTGGAATCTGCGGCAGGTTGGCATTCCAGCTGGTTTCTTCCAGCCTGAAGCCGGACGCGGGCTGGCCGGTCAGCACCGCCAGCGCGTTTTCCAGCTGGGCGCGCTGGCGGTCCAGCGCAATGGCCTGCGCGCGGGTGGCTTCGCTGTCGGCCTCGATGCGCGCCAGCGACAGCCCGGACTCCTCCCCGGCCTGATAGCGCTGGCGGGTGAGCTGTGCCGTGCGCGCATAGGACTGCACGGTGTCCTGCAGTAGCTGGCGTTGCTGGTCGAGCAGGCGCAGGCTGAAGTAAGTCTGTGCCACCTGGCTGGCAACCAGCAGACGGCTGCCCTGCAGTAGCGCGGCACTGGCTTCGGCATCCAGCGCGGCGGCGCGGCTGGCACCGGACAGCCGACCGGCCAGGTCGATTTCATAGCTGAAACTCGCCCCGACGCTGGTCAGCTTCACCGGCGTGGTGTTGCTGCTGTTCAGCAAGCTGGTGCCGGACGGCCCGGCCCCGGCTTGCGTGCCGCGCGCATTGCCGATATTCACGCCCAGTTGCGGCATACGGTCGGCATCGGCCACGCCCAGTGCGGCGCGGGCCTGTTGCAGGCGGGCCGCAGCAGCAGCGAGGTCGGTATTGTGTTGCAGCGCGCTGTCGATCAGCCGGTTCAGCGTGCTGTCCTGATAGGCCAGCCACCAGTCGCCACGCGTGGCGGCATCGGCCGGTGCGGCCAGCGTCCAGCTGCCGTCAGCCAGCGTGACCGCTGGCGGGTTCTTGTAACTGGCCGGGGTGGCCGGCAACTGGCTGCCGTCAATGGCGGGCGGCGTGGCGCAAGCGCTTAGCGCAGCCGCCAGCAACAGGCCCAGGGTGATTCTGTTGATCATCTATCCGCTTCCTTATTCGACATGGTGTTGCTGGGCAGCCGGGTGCAGTGCATGGCCATGCTCATGCCCCATGGGCGGCTGGGCGATCGGGTCCAGATGCGGCACCTCGCCGTGCAGCTTCAGTGGCTTGTTGCCGGACAGGCGGCGCATCAGCACATAAAACACCGGGGTGAGGAACAGCCCGAATACCGTGACGCCTATCATCCCGCTGAACACCGCCACGCCCATGGCATTGCGCATTTCCGCGCCGGCACCTTGTGCCAGCACCAGCGGCAACACACCCATGATGAAGGCCATCGAGGTCATCAGGATGGGGCGCAAGCGCAGGCGGCTGGCCTCAATGGCGGCCTGCAAGGGGCTGCGTCCGGCAAACTCCAGCTCGCGGGCGAACTCGACAATCAGAATGGCGTTCTTGGCACTGAGGCCCACCAGCACCACCAGGCCGATCTGGGTGAACACATTGTTGTCGCCGTGGCTCAGCCATACCCCGGCCATGGCCGCCAGCAGCGCCATCGGCACAATCAGGATGATGGCCAGCGGCAGCGCCAGGCTTTCGTACTGCGCCGCCAGCACCAGGAACACCAGCAGGATGGCAATGGGGAATACCCAGCTGCCGGAATTGCCCGCCAGGATTTCCTGATAGGTCAGCTCGGTCCACTCGTAGCCAATGCCAGGCGGCAGGGTTTGTGCTGCTACCCGTGCCACGGCCTCTTGTGCCTGTCCGCTGGAATAGCCGGGCGCGGCACCGCCGTTGATGTCAGCAGCCAGAAAGCCGTTGTAACGCATGGCCCGTTCCGGCCCGAAGCTGGGCTTGACCTTGAGCAGGGCCGACAGCGGCACCATGCTGCCGTTGGCCGAGCGCACCTGCAGCTGACCCACGTCTTCCGGCCGCGCACGGAAGTTGGCATCGGCCTGCACCCGCACGGTGTAAGTACGGCCAAACTTGTTGAAGTCGTTGACGTACAGGCTGCCCAGATAAATCTGCATGGTGTTGAACACGTCGGTCACCTTCACCCCCAGCTGCTGGGCCTTGCTGCGGTCCAGGTCAGCCAGCAGTTGCGGCACGTTCAGCTGGTAGCTGGTATACAGCCCGGCCAGCTCCGGTGCCTTGGCCGCACCGGCCATGAAGGCTTTCACCGCCTTGTCCATGGCCTCGTAACCCAGGCCGCCACGGTCTTCCAGTTGCAGCTTGAACCCACCGGTGGTGCCCAGGCCCTGTACCGGCGGCGGCGGGAACATCACCACAAAGGCGTCCTGCAACTTGCCGAACTCGGCATTCATCGCCCCGGCAATGGCATTGGCGCTCATGGCCTTGCCGCGCCGCTCCTCGAAGGGCTTGAGGGTGACAAACACGATGCCGGAGTTGGCACTGTTGGTGAAACCGTTGATCGACAGGCCGGGGAAGGCAATGGCGTGCTCCACGCCCGGTATCTTCAGCGCGATGTCGCTCATGCGGTGAATCACCGCATCGGTGCGGTCCAGCGTGGCACCGTCCGGCAACTGGGCAAAGCCGATCAGGTACTGCTTGTCCTGCGCCGGCACAAAGCCACCCGGAATGCTGTGGAACAAGCCCACGGTGACTGCTGCCAGACCGGCATAGATGGCCAGCATGACAAACTTGCGGCCGATGGCCTGCTTCACGCCCTGGCTGTAACGGGTGGCACCGCGGTTGAACAGGCTGTTGAAGCGGTCGAAGAAACCACCCAGCCAGCGGTCCATCTGGCGGGTCAGCCAGTCTTGCGGCGCATCGTGGCGTTGCAGCAGCAAGGCGGCCAGTGCCGGTGACAGCGTCAGCGAGTTGATGGCAGAAATCACCGTGGAAATGGCAATAGTCAGCGCAAACTGCTTGTAGAACATGCCACTCAGGCCGCCGATGAAGGCCAGCGGCACGAATACCGCCACCAGCACCAGCGCAATGGCGATGATGGGGCCGGACACTTCACGCATGGCGCGGTAGGATGCCGCACGCGGGTCCAGCCCGGCCTCGATGTTGCGCTCCACGTTTTCCACCACCACGATGGCGTCATCCACCACGATGCCGATGGCCAGCACCAGGCCAAACAGTGACAGGGTGTTGATGGTGAAGCCAAAGCCGTGCATTACCGCGAAAGTACCGACGATGGACACCGGCACCGCCAGCAGCGGAATCAGCGAGGCACGCCAGGTTTGCAGGAACAGGATCACCACCAGCACCACCAGCGCGATGGCTTCCAGCAGGGTATGCACCACCGATTCGATCGACGCGCGCACAAACTGGGTGGGGTCGTAGTCGATGGCGTAGTCCACCCCTTCCGGCATGGATTTCTTCAGTTCGGCCATGGTGGCGCGTACCTGGTCGGAAATCTGCAAGGCATTGGAACCGGGGGCTTGCGATACCGGAATGGCTACAGCGGCCTTGTTGTCCAGCGTGGAGTGCAGCGCGTATTCCGACGCGCCCAGCTCGATGCGGCCCAGCTCACGCAGGCGCGTAACCGCACCGTCAGCACCGGTTTTGACGATGATGTCGCCGAATTCCTGCTCGGTTTGCAGGCTGCCCTGCGCGTTGATGGGGAATTGCAGCTGGATGCCCTTGGCACTGGGCGAGGCACCGATGCTGCCGGCCGCGGCCTGCACGTTCTGTTCGCGGATGGCGCTCACCACCTCGCTGGCCGACAAGCCATGCATGGCCACTTTTTGCGGGTCCAGCCAGATGCGCATGGAGTAATCGCCCGCGCCATACAGCCCCACCTGCCCCACCCCGCTGATGCGTGCCAGCCGGTCACGCACATTGAGAATGGCGTAGTTGCGCAGATAGGTCATGTCGTAGCGGCCATTGGGCGACAGCAGGTGCACCACCAGCGTGAGATCCGGGCTGCTCTTGATTGTCGTCAGGCCCAGGCGGCGCACGTCTTCCGGCAGGCGCGGTTCGGCCTGCGCCACGCGGTTTTGCACCAGTTGCTGCGCCTTGTCCGGGTCGGTGCCGATCTGGAAAGTCACCGTCAGCGTCATCAGGCCGTCGGTGGTGGCCTGGCTGCTCATGTACAGCATGCCTTCGGTGCCGTTGATGGCCTCTTCCAGCGGTGTGGCCACCGATTCGGCAATCACCTTGGGGTTGGCACCGGGAAACTGCGCCCGCACGATGATTTGCGGCGGCACCACTTCCGGGTATTCCGAAATCGGCAACACCCGCAAGGACAGCAGGCCCGCCAAGAAAATCAGCAGCGACAGCACCCCGGCAAAAATCGGGCGGTCGATGAAGAATTTGGATAGGTTCATGAATGTCTTTCGCGTGGAAATCAGCTATTGGCCGCGGCGCTGGCCGGGGGCTGCATCGGCACCATGTGCGGTGCGACCGCTGCACCCGGCTGCACTTTCTGCAGGCCGTCCACAATCACCCGCTCACCGGCACGCAGGCCCGCGCTGACAATGCGCAGGCCATCAACACTGGCCCCCAGCTGCACCTGGCGGTAACGTGCCTTGCTGTCCTTGTCGACCACCATGACAAAGCGCTTGTCCTGATCGGTGCCGATGGCCTGCTCGTTCAGCAGCAGCGCCGGATGACGCTTGGCCTGCCCCAGCCGGATGCGCACGAACTGGCCGGGAATCAGCACGCCGTCGCGGTTGTCCACCGTGGCGCGCAGCTTGACCGTGCCGCTCTTGCCATCCACCTGGTTGTCCACCAGTTGCAGCTTGGCGGGGAAGGTTTGTGCGGTACTGGTGGCTACCTGTAGCGGAATGTCGCCCAGCCGCGCACGGGCAGCGCCGGCATCCGGCAGCTCGGCCAGTGCCTTGTTCACGGTTTCTTCGTCAGCATCAAAGCTGGCATACACCGGGTTTACCGACACCAGGGTGGTGAGCACCGGCGAATCCGGCCCGGCCGATACCAGGTTGCCGGTAGTCACCAACAACTTGCCCACCCGGCCGGATACCGGCGCGCGAATGGCGGTGTAGCCCAGGTTCAGCCGTGCCGTCTGCAAGGCGGCCTGCGCGGCCTTCAGGCTGGCATCGGCGGCGCGGGCGGCGTTGTTGCGCTCGTCCGCATCGCGCTGGGCAATGGCGTGGTCGGCCAGCATGCGGCTGGCGCGTTCCTGCTCGCTGCGGGCGAATACCAGCTGGGACTGGGCGGCGGCCACCTGGGCGGCGGCGCGGTCCACCTCAGCCTGATACGGTGCAGGGTCGATAGTCACCAACAGGTCGCCAGCCTTCACCAGCGCACCCTCACGAAAGTGCACGGACTGGATGGCACCGGCCACGCGCGAGCGCAGCTCCACTCGCTCCACCGCCTCCAGGCGGCCGGAAAAATCCTGCCAGGTGCTGACTTCCTGCTGCACCAGCAAGGCAGCAGATACAGGAACAGCCTGGCTAGCGGCAGACGGGGCATCCGCCTGCACTGCCTGGCTGTGCAGGCCCAGCCAGGTGGCGGTGCCAATGGCAGCCAGCACGGCAAAGGAAATGGCAGTCATGGCCAGCGGTCGCCGGCCCTTGTTGGGTGGGTTCATGTGTTTGGTTCCGTAAGGTCAGCACAGATGGCCAGCGCAAAACGCGTGACCGGACAGGTAAGGCGACGCAGTGCCTGTGCGGGCTGGCCGCATTGGCGCTGTCTTGTTGTCGGGTGAACACGGCACAAGGGCCGGCACATGCCAGCCGGGTATTCACCGCTTGATCAGGGACGCAAATGTATCAGCTGGGATTTTGCTGAACTAGATGCAATTTCATGCATGCCATTGTGAGATAAATTCATCAATGACAGCGCAAGCTGCACGGAAGACAGCGCGACGGGAAGAGTTATGCCTGGCCGGCGTGGTAACGCAAGGCATCCACCAGCAGCATCAGCGCGCGAGAGGACTGGCGACGGCTGGGGTAGTAGAGATGAAAACCGGGAAACACCGCGCACCAGGGTTGCAGCACTTCCTGCAGGCGGCCATCGGCGAGATAAGGCTGTACATAGTCGCGGGCGGTGTAGGCAATGCCCATGCCGGCCAGCGCGGCATTCAGCATCTGCGGCAGGGTGTTGATGATGAGCTGGCCACCCACCCGGATGGAAAACTTGTGCGTGCCCTGCTCGAACTCCCAGGCGTACAGCCCGCCATAGGTGGGCAGGCGCATGCTGATGCAATTGTGCTCGGTCAGCTCGCGCGGGTGTTCTGGCACACCATGGCGGGCAAAGTAGGCTGGCGTGGCCACCACGGTGGTCTGGATATCCGGGCTGATGCGCACGGCAATCATGTCGCGCGCTACCTGGTCGCCAAAGCGGATACCGGCATCAAAGCGCTGCGCCACAATGTCGGTCAGCCCGTAGTCGATGGACAACTCCACCTGCACGTCCGGGTAGTCCGGCAGCAGTTGCGCCAGCTTGGGCAGCAGGTATTGCTCGGCGGCAAAATCAGTCGCGGTGATGCGGATGCTGCCCGCCGGTTTGTCACGCTGCTCGCGCAGCACCGACAGCTCGGCTTCGATTTCGTCCAGCCGGGGGGCAAAAATGGCCAGCACCTGCTCACCTGCCGTGGTCAGCGCCACACTGCGGGTGGTACGGGTAACCAGGCGCATGCCCATGCTTTCCTCCAGCGCGCGCATGGTATGACTCACCGCCGAGGGCGATACACCCAGCTTGGCCGCCGCACGGGTAAAGCTGCCTTCGCGGGCTACCAGGACAAATGTACGCAGATCATTCAGGTTTTCGCGGGCCATTATTGAAATAATCTCATGCAGACTGGCGCATTATTTTGCAAGATGGTGCAATGTGCCAGCAGATTCTGCGTCAGCCGCTAGCCATCACCCCATCTTGCCGCGGTAAACGCAGCCGGAAGTGGCGGACTGCCGCAGCGCAATGTCACCGGCAATATTACATGGCGCTTGCTCACGCCAGCAGAACATGGCTAAAATGAGTAATTACTCACTTACTTGTCCCGCCCATGGCTCTCCCCCGCAGTGAAGAAAAACGCATCGCCCTGCTTGAATCTGCCGCCGCCATCATGGCTGCGCAGGGGCTGGGTGCGTCCACTGCATCGATCGCCCGTGGTGCTGGCGTGGCCGAAGGCACGCTGTTCCGCTATTTCGCCACCAAGGATGTGCTGTACAACGCGCTCTACACCCACCTGAAGCTGGATCTGGCTGCCGCGCTACGCCAGCACATGGCCGTACACGACAGCCTGGACGGACAAGTACGTGCGCTGTGGGATGCCTACATCGACTGGGGCGTGAGCAATCTGTCCTTTTTCAAAACGCTGAACCAGCTGGTGGTATCGGACAAGGTAACCGATGAAACCCGCTGCACAGTGGCCAGCCAGCTGTCCGACATCAAATGTGTCGCCCAGGCCTGCTCCGACAACAACGGCCTCTCCGCCCTGCCCGGCGGCTTTGCCGATGCCGTGTTCATGGCGCTGGCGGAAACCACCATCCAGTTTGTGGTGCGCGACCCGGCCAATGGCCAGGCCTACAAGAGCGCCGGATTCCGGGTGTTCTGGTCCGGCTCGGTGCGCTGACAATTGCACCGGTTTTTTTGCCCAATTAATGAGTGAGTACTCACAACAGGACTGTGCCATGCACTATGCGCGACTGGGCCTTGGCGGCCCCACCCTCTCCCGTCTGGCCTGTGCAGTGCAGCGGCCAGAGCCGTCCTGCCCGGATGCCGCACAACAGACAGCCCGCAGCATAGCCCAGGCACTGGATGCAGGCATCAATCTGTTTGATGCCACCAGCTGCATGGACGGCATGGCGGAATCGCTGCTGGCCAGGGCCCTGGGCAAACGTCGGGCCGAAGTGCTGGTCAGCAGCCGGCTTGGCGCCCGGCGCAGCACTACCCACAGCCACCCCGGCCTGTCGCGCAGCGATATCGTGTGGTCTGTCGAGCAAAGCCTGAAACGGCTGGGCAGTGACTGGCTGGACCTGTGCGTGGTACCGCATGAAGACCCGCACACGCCGCTGGAAGAAACCCTGCAAGCGCTGGACGACATGGTGCGTAGCGGGAAAGTCCGTTATCTCGGCTTTGCCAACTGGCCCGCCTGGAAGGCGGCCAAAGCGCTGGAATTGCAACAGCGTCACGGCTGGGCGCCCTTCTGCTTTGGCGAGCTGCACTACGCCCTGAATACCCGCAACCCGGAGCGGGAAGCCATTCCCATGCTGCAAAGCTACGGCCTGGGCCTGATCGTGAAGCCTCCGCCGGCAGGCCAGCCCTACAGCCATGCCGGCCCGGTACAAGCCCAGGGCTATCTCTCCGGCAGCACACCGCCAGAGGGCCAGCTCAGCAAGCACAGACTGGCCGAACTGCTGCGTGATACCGGAGCACGCCATCAGGCCAGCGCCAACCAGATTGCCCTGGCCTGGCTGCTGGCCCGCGAACCGGTTTCCAGCATCGTGCCGGCCTTCAACAGTGCCATGCAGCAAACAGACGCCCTGCACGCCATCAAGCTGCAACTGTCCGCCGCCGAATTGCTGCTGCTGGATGCAGCCAGCACCCCGACGCCGCTATTGCCGGACTGGTTTGCCGTGCAGGAACACATGCCGACAGCACAAGGCGTGCTGGAAAGAAGCTGCGCCTGAGCCCGCTGCAAGCCATTTCATTTCCCTCACCAGGAAGAAACCCCATGCCCACCTTGAACACAGACCAACCGGCAGCCGAAGCCGGCCAGCCATCACCCGGCGGCAGCCTGCTGCGCGATGGCCGCTACCGCAACGCCCAGCCACGCCGCGCTGGCGGGCTGCGCGACACCCTGCGCATCATGCTGCGATTTTTCACCGACAAATCACCACAGGCTGTGCCCGCCCAACCCATCCAGCCACTGCCCCTGAGCCCGGCCGACCTGGCCGCTGCGCCAGACCACAGCCTGTGGCGGCTGGGCCATTCCACCGTACTGTTCAAGCTGGATGGTGTGTTCCTGCTGACCGACCCGGTGTTCGGCCAGCGTGCCTCGCCTTTTTCTTTCATCGGCCCCAAGCGTTTCCACGCGCCGCCCATCGCGCCGGAAGCCTTGCCACCGCTGGATGTGGTGATCATCTCCCACGACCATTACGACCATCTGGACCGCAGCACCGTACAGGCCTTGCAGCACAAGACCCGTTTGTTCGTCACCCCGCTGGGGGTGGGTGATCGCCTGCAAGCCTGGGGCATTCCGGCAGAAAAAATCCGCCAGCTGGACTGGTGGCAAGGCACGGCTGCCGGGCCGCTGCACATCACCGCCACCCCGGCCCAGCACTTTTCCGGGCGCGGCCTGACTGATGGCAACTGCACCCTGTGGGCATCCTGGGTGATACGCAGCAGCCAGAGCCGGGTATTTTTCAGTGGTGACAGCGGTTATTTCGACGGCTTTCGCCAGATTGGCCTGCGCCACGGCCCCTTCGACCTCACCCTGCTGGAAAACGGTGCCTACAACGAAGACTGGGCAGACGTGCACATGCACCCCGAGCAAACCCTGCAAGCGCATCTCGACCTGCGCGGCGCGGTATTGCTGCCCATCCACAACGGCACTTTCGATTTGGCACTGCATGGCTGGACCGAACCGCTGGAGCGCATCAGCACACTGGCCGCACAAGCTGGCGTGCCGCTACGCACCCCCTGCTTTGGCGAAAGGCTGGACATCCGCCAGCCGGCAGAAACCAGCGCATGGTGGCGCCGCCCGGTACTTGGCCATGTGCCGGACCAGGCCGTACCACTGACAGCGGCAGGCTGCAGCAGCTTGCAGTAAGCAGGACCAAGCCAGGTACACCACTATCCAGCAGCAAAATCTACGCCTTGCATGGCAGCTTTCTGCTATATTTGATTTTGTACACAATCATAAAGAGCAGTGTCATGCACTACCCCATCCCCCTGTCCCGCTCCAGCCCGCTGCGCATTCCGTTGATGGCCAGCAGCGTGCGCGCCGGCTTCCCCAGCCCGGCCGACGACTACGTGCAGGACAATATCAACCTCAACACCCTGCTGGTGGACGACCCGGACTGCACCTTCCTGATGCTGGCCAGCAACGACGCCATCCACGGCATTTTCAAGGGTGATTACGTGCTGATCGACAAGGCGCGCAGCCCGGTGCATGGCAATGTGGTGGTGGCTGCGCATGAGGACGGCTTTGTGCTGCGCCGCCTGCACAAGCAGCAGGGCCTGCTGGCCTTGATGGCCGATGCGCCCGGCTATCCGCTGATTCCGGCCGAGGGCGATTACATGCTGCAGATCTGGGGCGTGGTGATTGCCGTGGTGCGGCGGCTGGTATGAGCACCTTTGCGCTGGTGGACGGCAACAGCTTCTATACCAGCTGCGAGCGGGTATTCCGCCCCGACCTGATAGGCCGCCCCATCATCGTGCTGTCCAATAATGATGGCTGCGTGGTGGCACGCTCCGCCGAGGCCAAGGCGCTGGGCATACCGGCCTTCCTGCCTTTTCATCAGGTACAGCAACTATGCCGCAAACATCGGGTAACGGTGTTTTCCAGTAATTACGCACTGTACGGCGACATGTCACGCCGCATGATGAATATGCTGTCGCGCTTTGCGCCGGCGCAGGAAATCTACAGCATCGACGAATGTTTTCTGGATGTTACCGGCATTCCGGATCTGGACAGCCACGGCCACCGCATCCGCCAGGCCGTATGGCAGGGCTTGGGCATTCCCACCTGTGTGGGCATGGGCAGCAGCAAGACGCTGGCCAAGCTGGCCAACCATGTGGCCAAAAAGCGGCCTGAGTGGAAGGGCGTGTTTGAATGGGACTGGCTCAACCCGCGCGAGGCCGACCGGTTGCTGGCCGAATTTGCGGTGGGTGAAGTGTGGGGTATTGGCCGGCGCATTGCCGAAAAGCTGGCACTGATGCATATCCACAGTGCCCTGGA
Organism: Aquitalea sp.; assembly: GCF_030150775.1. Taxonomy (NCBI): domain Bacteria; kingdom Pseudomonadati; phylum Pseudomonadota; class Betaproteobacteria; order Neisseriales; family Chromobacteriaceae; genus Aquitalea; species Aquitalea sp. Next base: position 42,319 of record NZ_JASLFG010000015.1, on the reverse strand, counting down.
CCTGAAACAGGCCGACCCGCGCCACATCAAGCGCAAGTTCAATGTGGTGGTGGAACGCACGGTGGCGGAGCTGAACGGCGTGGCCTGCCTGACACTGGAGGACGTGGCTCCGACCAAACAGCAGATCATCTCCAGCCGCAGCTTCAGCCGGCTGGTGCACGACCTGCCCGCGCTGTGCGCCAGCATCAGCCACCACGTGGCCCGCGCCGCCGAAAAGCTGCGTGGCCAAGGCTGCGTGGCCGGGCTGATGGGTGTCAGCATCCGCACCAACCCGTTTCGCGACCTGGGCCAGTACCACGGCTACACCTGCGTGCCGCTGGTCCACCCCAGTGCCGACACCCTGCTGCTCAACCGCGCCGCCCAGGCCGCGCTGCGCGCTATCTGGCGCAAGGAGTTCAGCTACCACAAGGCCGGGGTCATCCTGATGGACATCGGCACCCCAGCCATCCAGCAACACGATCTGTTCAGCCCCCCACCCGACCCCAAACGCGCCCAACTGATGGCCGCCATCGACAAGCTCAACCGCGACTTTGGCAGTGGCACGATAAGGCTGGGGGCGGAAGGACTGAGCGAGGACTGGCGCATGCGGCAAAACATGAAATCACCCTGCTACACCACCAGGATTGGGGATGTGATGCAGGTGGAGTGACTTTAAGCGCAAGTTTTGGGCCATCGCCCACCCTTGGGCTGGATACGTCCACCACCTGCTTCAACACGCGCACCGGTCATCAACAACGCGACAAAAGCGGTGGCGATTCATGGCGCACTGACAATTCAGGCGAAGACAAAGTATTTACGCACTGTCTCAACCACTTCCCAAGTACCTTTCATGCCAGGTTCGATCACAAAGACGTCACCGGCTTTCAAGTGCACTGCTTGCTCACCTTCCGGTGTGATGATGCAGTAGCCATCAAGGAAGTGGCAGTACTCCCACTTCTCGTAATTCACCTCGAACTTGCCCGGGGTGCAAATCCAGGTTCCCATGATTTTGCTGCCATCCCTGGAAAGATAGGCATTGAGGTTGACAGTGTGTGGGTCGCCCCCGATACGCTTCCACTTGGTGGCATCAACCACCGGGATCGGGCAGGTTTCACGCAGTACAGTGATGAAATCGGACATGTCAGTTCCAAACAATCGGATGAAAACCACCCGATTATCGGTTCTAATCCATGCTAGAAATTGTCTGATTCCGACCAGATTTGTTGATGAATTGGTCGCAAAATTCCCGAACTGACTCATGGCACATGGTGCTTTGGCATCTGGTACCAGACCCAATTGTTCATTGGCACGGTGGCAAATGATTGCTGCCCACGATTTTGATTTTCAGCTGCAAGGCCGTCAGGTCAGCCTCGACGATGTTCTGCCATGGGGGCTCTGCTGATGGCGGCCACCGCCAGGTTTTATGATGCGTATCACCACCTTGCAGGCTGCACTGCGTGACACGGGCATGACCTGTTGAGACAGCCACGGCAACTATCCACACCACAGCTTTCTGCACGCTACGGCCCAGACAGCATGGATCGGAATCAGATCGCTTCCGATCCATGCCGGCATTCGACTGACGATCCTGAGTTGCTTGGCAGCAGGCAGGCCAAAGCAGCCGGTCAACAATGCAATGAGTAATGGTCGATTTACACAGGCCTCTGGGCACGCTGGCAGAAGGCATGGTGCATCGCCAGAGTTGAGTCAAGGCAACACGCTACGTATCCAGCCGAATGAAGGTCAATGCCTTTTCCAGCAGATCCACGGTTTTTTCCTGCAGATACCGGCGCTCCTCGTCGGAAGCAAGCCGGGCAAACAGGCTGCGCACATGTTCCCTGACCTCCTCCTCGCCGGGTGCCGGTATCTTGTGCCACTGTTCGATGATTCCCTGCAGATAGCTGTTCAGTTCCGCTTCCACTGCATGTAAATGCTGCATTCCTATCCCCTTTTGCAGTGATTATCACAAACATCAGTTAAGAAGAATGTAGAACTTACGTATTAGTCCGATTAATCCTGCCAGGCCCGGCTCAGCCATCAGGTCGCAAATCGACGGCGGTATTCTGCCGGCGTGCAGTGCAGTTCCCGCTGGAACAAACGGCGGAAACTGGCTGAGTCGGCGTAACCAACCCGGCCAACAATCTCGTCCAATGACAGCGCGCTGGTTTCCAGCAGGCGGCGTGCAGCCTGCAAGCGTAGCTGTTGCAGGTAGCGCAGCGGCGGTTGACCAAGCGCCAGCTGGAAACGCCGCATTACCGTGCGTTCACTGGCACCCACGCTGTCAGCCATCTCACCCAGCCGGTAGGGCCGATCCAGATGTCGCTGCAACCAATCCTGACAGCGCAGCACCAGCGCGTCGCCATGGCCGGCGAAACTCTGCATGGACATATAAGGTGCCTGGCTGGCCCGGTTGATATCTGCCAGCATCAGCCGCGAGCAGGACATGGCCAGTGCCATTCCGCCTTCCTGCCGGATCAGCCGCAAGGCCAGGTCGATATAGGAGGTCGTTGCCCCGCCGCACCACACGCCATCTGCCTCGCTACAGGTGGCGTAATCCTGTAGCTGCACTTGCGGATAGCGCTGACCAAACCAGTGGTGCAGCCACCAGCTCACCGTCGCGGACCGGCCGTCCAGCAAACCATGCTCGGCCAGCAAGGGCACGCCAGTACAGAAAGACAGAATGCGCCGACCTGCCGCATGCAGGCGAACCGCCAAGGCACCGGCTGTCGTTTCGGCCGCCAGCCTGGCTTCAAATTCGCTCAAACACTGATAGGTCAGCGGCGGCAGCACCAGCGTGTCCGCCTCCTCGGCCAGCGCCACATCTCCATCCGGAGTCAGTTTGATGCCGGAGGCGGTTGCTACTGCTTGGCCATCCAGGCTGAACACCCGCCAGTGAAACGGTTCGGGCCAGCCCTTGCGTGCCGCAATCTGGTTGGCAAAATGCAGCAGATCGATAAACCCGGTTACGCTGCCGGCATAACAGCCGTCCAGCAAAAGAAAACGTACCTGATGCATGAGATTGGCAATATCGACATGAAGATTGTCGATATTGCCACTGCAACCAGCAAAATGTCACTGCTAGACTGCCAGCCATTGCTTATTTCAGCCGCCAGACACAAGGAACCAGCATGCATATCGAAGACGTTTGCCTCAGCATCAGCCCCATAGCAGGCCAACCTGGCTGGTTCAATGCCGAGGTAGATGACAGCTGGGCGCAGGGCCGCACCCTGTTTGGCGGTATACAGGCGCTGCTGGCGGTGCGCGCCATGCGCACCGCCATGCCGGATCTGCCGCCGCTGTGGTCGCTGCACACCACCTTTGCCGCCCCCGCGGCACCAGGCCGGCTTGGCCTGCACGTGGAACTGCTGCGCCAAGGCCGCTCGGCAGTGCAGATGGCGACACGACTGCTGGCTGGCGACCAGGTGGCCGCCATGTTTGTGGCCGTTTTCGGCGCGTCACGGGATTCAGCCCTGTCGCTCAGGCCGGCAGCCCGGCCATTGGCGGACGGGATCAGCGGAGGCCCCGAGTTGCCTTTCATCCCCGGCATGTCGCCGGAATTCACCCGTCACTATGCCTACCGCTGGGTGGAAGGCGGCCTGCCGTTCAGCGGTCACTCCCAGCCGGCCAACCGCATCTTGCTGCGGCAGCGCGACCCCGGACTGATGGGCGAAGAACAGATCGTGGCCATGGCCGATGCCATTCCACCGGTGGCGCTGTCCATGGTGCAGGGGCACGCCCCCGCCAGTACCATCAGCTGGGAACTGGAGTTCGTCCACCACGGCCAGCCGGTCAGCAATGAGGGCTGGTGGCGCATGGATGCCAGCCTGGTTGCCGCGCGCGATGGCTATACCAATCAGGATGCCCATCTGCACGGGCCGGATGGCGAACTGGTGGCCCTGTCGCGCCAGGTAGTGGCGGTATTTGCCTGAGCGCCATGGCGGCTGCAGTGCCGGTCATTGCACCGGCCTTTGTTTCTGACCAGCCTGCCCGGCCTGCTCATCACCCTGCTGGCGGCCTGCTGTTGTAGCCTGCTGCCAACCGTACTCATCGACGTAACAGCCACTGGTCTGCTGCGCCACTTTCTGGGAGGCTGATGCCATGCACAACACCATAGCCGCCAGCACACACCGGATCGCCACCCCCCCACGGCACGCTGCATGCCCAATGCTGGCAGCCAGCCACCGCCAAGCTGCCCTTCAGCGCCATGCCCATCCTGCTGCTGCACGATTCGCTGGGCTGCGTGGCCCTGTGGCGTGATTTTCCCGCCCTGCTGGCCGAGCAGACCGGCCATCCGGTGATTGCCTATGACCGGCTGGGTTTTGGCCAGTCAGATGCCCGTAATGACCGGTTGGTGCTGGATTTCATCGCCACCGAGGCAGTAGAGTATTTCCCGCTGCTGCAAGCACATTTCGGCTTTGCCCGCTGCATCGTCATGGGCCACAGTGTGGGCGGCGGCATGGCGGTGTACTGCGCCGCCATGCACCCGGACAGCTGCGCCGCACTGATTACCGAATCAGCCCAGGCCTTTGTTGAAGACCGCACCCGTAGCGGGATAGCACTGGCGCGCACGCAGTTTCGTCAGCCGGACGCTATGCAGCGACTGGCTCGCTACCATGGCGACAAGGCAAAATGGGTAGTCGATGCCTGGACCGAAACCTGGCTTGCCCCCGATTTTGCCGACTGGTCGCTGGCTGCCGTGTTACCACAGGTGCGCTGCCCGACACTGGTGATTCACGGAACCGAGGACGAGTACGGCACCAAGCGACATCCGCAACAGATTGCCGCCGGCGTGCAGGCCCGCGCCGAACTGCACCTCATGCCGGGCATCCGCCATGTACCGCACCGGGAGCAGGACGTAACAGTCGCCAGAATGATCCGGCACTTTTTGCGGCACCCCTCACCCGGCAACCCGCCGCCACCCGATATATTCCGGTACCCCTGAACACAGCGCCCAAGATTGGTAAACAATTCTTTCCAGATGCTACAATCCGCCACAGCAGGCCCCAGCCACGGGGAAGCTCCTGTCTGCCAGAGGATGCCATGACCAACACCACCGCACTGCCCGTAACGGAATTTCGCGCCAAGCAGGTTTACGAGCAAGTTGCCGACAAGATCCGCGAAAGTATCGACAACGGCCACTTCCCGGTTGGCACGCGCCTGCCTGCCGAGCGTGTGCTGGCCAGCCGTTTTGGTGTCAGCCGTCCGGCAGTCCGGGAGGCCATCGGTGCACTGCAGAATGAAGGGCGGGTTTTCACCAAACAGGGGTCCGGCACCTATGTGAATGCCCTGCCCGACACACCGATCCTGGCCACGGTTCAAACCGGTACCGGCAGCCTGCCACCCGATGCCGACCTCAGCCCGCTGGCCACGCTGGAAGTACGCCTGCTGATGGAGCCGACCATTGCCCGGCTGGCCGCCAGACAGCATAGACGCGATCCGCTGGCAGAGCAGTATCTGGCGATGATGGCGAGCGTGCATGATATTTCCGATCCGCAACAGCAAGCGCTGTGGCACGAGAGCGACCGCCTGTTCCACCACCAACTGGCCGCCATGACCCTTAATCCGCTCATCATCAAGATGGCCGACGAAATATCCAAAAGCATGGACCAGCCACTATGGCAAAGGCTGCGTGATGATGGAATTTACGACCCTGACCGCATCCGGCTCTACGTCGCCGAGCATCAGCTGATCTACGAAGCCATCGTCAACGGCGATGCCGACGCCGCGGCCTTTTATGTGGAAGGCCATATCAAGCGGGTGCGCAAGGACATTGCCACACGCTAGCCTGTTCCTGCCCCGCACTGCCGGAGCCGCGCCGGCCATCCCGCTCCCATCTTGCCTGAAGCGCCACCTGATGCAGGGGCAAGCACCACCCGATCCTGCCCACCACTACTCCGATCTGCGCCGCCATTTCCCACTCCGCACCGAAAACAGCCAGGTGCAGCGGCAAGCACTTGCTCCCGCGCAAGCCTGTCTGCCCCTGCACAGCCTTATTCCGGTCAGAACAACGAACCAAAATGCAGGTTTAGCAGCCAGCCACGACCAAACTCTGCCATCCTGTTGCAAATTGGTCACCAATATCACCTGCATTTCATTTTTGGTTTATTTTGTTTGCCACATTAACGAGTGACTGGTAATAATTCAGCCATCCACATTATTTTGGTAAACATTAAAACCAAATTTGAAAGACAGGTTTTAATTGAAGACCAGAATGCAAAGTCAATGCGAGGGGTGAAGCATCATGAACCAACCGACAAGCCTGCCGGTACTGACCGCTCAGCAAACTGCAGACATGCTGCCCTTCAAGCAGCTGTGCCAGGTACTTTCCACTGCCGCCATTGAGTATCAGGCCGGGCAGATTGCCAGCCCGGAACGGCAGGTACTGCCACTGGCCGGCGAGGGTGTGCTGCTATCCATGCCGGCGACTGCACGCGATATCGGCATGCACAAGCTGGTGAATGTATGCCCGGCCAACAGCGCCAGCCAGTTACCCACCATTAACGGCATCGTCAGTGTTTACGACGCGGCTACCGGGCTGCCGCTGCTGGTGCTGGATGGCCCCACAGTCACCGCCAGACGCACCGCTGCCGTCTCCATGCTGGCCATTTCCCTGCTGCACCCGGCTGCGCCGACCCATGTCTCGCTGATTGGTAAGGGCAAGCAGGCTTCCGGGCATCTGGAGGCGCTGGCCACCTTGTATCCGGGCATCCGCGTAGATGTACATGGCCTGAACCTGGACTCCGCACAAGCATTCTGCCAACGCCACGCCGCGCTAAACCTGCAACTGCAACCGGCAAGCGGTCGCATTGCGGAAAAATCGACCGTGGTCATCATGCTGACCACCAGCAAGGCCCCGGTATACAACGAAGCTGCCCGGATCGATCGCCTGCTGATCGGTGTCGGGGCCTTCAAGCCGGACATGGCCGAGCTGGGTCCTGTCTCCATCGCAGGTAGTCAGCTGTTCTCCGACGACCCGGCGGGTGCGCGCCACGAAGCCGGCGACCTGATCCAGGCCGGCATCGACTGGAACAGCGTAGCCTCGCTGGCCGACGCGGTGGCTGGCCGGGTAGACCCTGGCCGACCGGTTATCTTCAAGAGCGTAGGCACGGCAGCATGGGACCTGGCCGCCGCACGCTGCGCACTGCAGCACTGGCAAGCCAGCCATCCCGCCAACGCATGAGCAAGCAGGGCCATGGCCCTAAGCAACAACATCGTGCCAAGCAACACCCTCTGGCTGCGACACCCCGAAAAGGACACCAGCATGAGCATCAAACTAGAAGGCTTTGTCGTTGAAACCGTGGAAATGCATACCGGTGGCGAACCGGTACGCATCGTGTGCAATCTGATCGAACACATTAAGGGTGAGGACATTCTGGCCAAACGCCGCTTCATGAGCGAACAGCTGGACGAGGTGCGCCGTCTGCTGATGTTTGAACCGCGCGGGCATTACGACATGTATGGCGCGGTGCTGGTAGAGCCATCGCTGCCCGGTGCCGATCTGGCTGTGCTGTTCACCCATAACGAAGGCTATAGCACGATGTGCGGCCACGCCATCATCGCCCTGGCGCGCTTTGCGGTGGATACCGGCCAGGTCAAGGCGGTGGAGCCACTCACCCGGGTGGGAATCGAATGCCCCTGCGGCCTGGTGGAAGCCTATGTCGACGTAGTGAACGGCAAAGCCGGTGCCGTGCACTTTGACAGCGTACCCGCCTTTGCTTTTGCGCTGGACCTACCGGTACAGGTGCCGGGCGTGGGCGAAGTTACCGTCGATATCGGCTACGGCGGTGCCTTTTATGCCATTACCGATGCAGCCCGGCTGGGCGTGACACTGGATGGCCGACTGCGTGATCTGGTGGATGCCGCCTCGGCGCTGACTGCCGCCGTCAACCAGGCCATCCAGGTGCGCCACCCGGAGGCCGAGGACCTGGGCTTTTTATACGGCAGCATCCTCACCGATGGCCGCGACACGGCCGAGGCCGGCTGCAGCCGCAATGTATGCGTGTTTGCCGATGCCGAAGTGGACCGTAGCCCAACAGGGTCGGGGGTGACTGCGCGTATGGCAATTCGCCACGCCAAAGGGCAGGTTGCGCAAGGTGAGTCATGTGAGTTTGAAAGCCTGACCGGTGCGCGCTTCACCGCAGCGGTGAGACAGCCGGCCACGCTGCCGGGCCATGCCGCCGTACGTGTGCACGTGGGTGGCCGCGCCTACTACAGCGGCAAGGCCAGCTGGTCGTTGGAACCCGGTGATTTGATTGGCCAAGGATTCCTGCTGCGCTGAAATAGCACCTATCGACCGCACCCGACTTCAACTCGGCACAAATAGCCTTTGGCAACCTGCTGATGCCGATAGTTGTTACTTACTTATCGTTCGTTTTTTTGTGTTCTACGCCATGCATACCGCAAGGCACTGGCATCATCGCGGGCCTGATGCGACCGGAGGTGCCACTTTTTGTTTTTCGGAATCTATCGATGATTTGTCTGGGTTAAATAATTGTGGTGTCAATTCGAGGTTGGCCAACAGAAGTCGGTTTTTCATAAAAAAAGAACTTCTCCAAGGCCAATCCCATATTGGGGCATCTGTTAATTGCAGGCCTGCCAGTTGATGGTTTGATACCCGGGAATGCCTGGCTGCAAACCTTCGCAGCCAGCTGCACCCTCATTCAGCAAGGCCACCTGTCCCGTGCCAGAAACAAGTGGCGATTTAGCGTCTGTGGTTTCAGATGACAATGCGGATGTTGTCTATCACATTTCGTACTCCTGGCATCCCGGCTGCTGCATGCCTGGCTAACGCTTGCTCTGACCAGCTATGTACACTGCCACCAAGAATGACATCGGCGCCATCAATGCTGACGGTGATGCTGTCAATATCGCGGATGGCACGGCGCTTGAGGGCTGTTTGCACTTCTTGCTTGACTGCACTGCTGATCGGTTTGCTGCGTAGCTTGATGGCATTGCTTATGCCGGTCACCCCCGAAAGATGGCGCAACACATTGCTTGCTGCTTTGCGCTGGAAGTCCCATTCGACATCGCCGGCCAGCGTAATCCAGCCATTTTCAACCATGACCTTGATCGCATGCCCCTTGAGTGTCCCCATCAGTTGCAGCGCGCTGGCGGCTGCATGTGAAATATCGCTATCACTACGCTGTTCTGCATCAGGAACGACAACTGTCAGTTCAACCGCCAGTGCCTGAACACCCTCGACCCGCAAGGCAGCACGTTCGGCTGACCACTTCTGGGTGGCATCGGTCACGACGCCGCTCAGGGTAACGACACCATCGTTGACTTGCACGCCGATTTGACTGCTATTGATCTGCGGGTCCCACTGCAATTCAGCGATGACATCAGTCTGTAGCTGGGTATCTGTCTTGATCATGATTGCTACTCCTTTGGGTCGGAACATGCATCATCACCAACAATTTGCTTAACGGTCTGTCTGTTAACGCACTTACTCCACGCCGGGCATTGAGTAACAGGGTCTGCCATAAGCAACGCAAACAATGCTTCCATCATGGCGCGGTCTCGGTTTTATTCTTGATACCCGTCTTTGGTGGACTGAACATGAGGCCGGGTTAACACCAGAAATACCACGACAGCGGCAACTGGAACTGTGGCATGGCAATAAGCTTGCCGAGCCTGAGGGTACAGAATCTGTTCGACGACTTACTAATCGGGCAGACCGCTCGGCGTGGCGTTATCGCCGCATGAAAGCCCTACATGGCCCCCTGTCAGTGACTATGTATGCTACTGCACCGACTGCGCTCGCTCTGATGCATAAAGATATCCTGACCGGCTGCCATGTGCATATGCCGGCACTCAAACAGGAGCCGCACAGTGAACCCTATTACCTTTTTCATTGTTGTCAGTTTGCTCGCCATTGGCGCTGGTATCGGCATGCTGGGGAGTACCTGGCTGGCGGTCATGGTCTGGTGCCTTGGCATTCTGATTGGCATGTCACTCAAAATGGCTAATACCTGGCAGAAATTTGTAGTACTACGTGCGGGCAAGCTGCAAGGTGTGCGCGGCCCGGGCCTGTTTGCCATCATCCCCGTGCTGGATAGCGTGGTAGCCATTATTGACGAGCGCATCCAGACAACTGCATTCAATGCCGAGCAGGCACTTACTCGGGATACCGTACCGGTCAATGTTGATGCCGTCATTTTCTGGCATGTACACGATGCACAAAAGGCTGCGTTGGCAATTACCGATTTTCAACAGGCCATTGACAGGGTAGCCCAGACTTCGCTGCGGGAAATGATTGGTTCTTCAATGTTGGCGGCATTGTTATCAGACCGGCGCGCCGCAGACCAGCAACTGTGCGCAGATATTGGTCATAAAACCAGTGAGTGGGGCATTACGGTCAGCTCGGTGGAAGTAAGGGATGTTGCCATTCCTGTGGCATTACAGGATGCCATGTCACGCCAGGCACAGGCCGAGCGTGAGAAGCAGGCCCGTATCATTCTTGGCGCTGCGGAGGCTGAAATTGCCGGCCAGTTTGTCCAGGCTGCTCGTATTTACCAGGCGCAGCCCGGAGCGTTGCAGCTGCGTGCAATGAACATCATCTACGAAACAACAAAGGAGCGAGGAACCACCATTCTGATTCCCAGCGCCATGGTGGACAGCATGAACCCTGCCGTTGTGGCTTTGGCCGTCACAGCAAGTAGCATTCTGCCTTCCGAAGAAAACACGACACCCGGACCAGAATGAGTTCTGGACATGATCACCAGCGCTGTTGCGCCAGCACGGCCACTCACTGGAGAAACACCATGATCTTTACTTTTCATTCACAGGCATCCGGTAATTTGCTGATATTTGATTACGATGCTGTGAATCGCCCTGGCCTCTCTAGACACTCTTGAGCCGTTGGAAATATTGCTTACCGGCAATAGCCCGTTTGCGGAGGAATGCCGACGTTTCGGGTGGTAGAACATCTCGATGCGATCATGGCTCAAGCACAGGGATGACTCACGCTCCGCTGAAAAATCTGTACTTTCTCGACACGAAAAACATCGCAAGAAAGACCACTTAGCCTCATTTGCCCAGCACTAATGCGCAGCAGGAGAAGCAGCAATCCCGGTAAAGATCATCGCTTGCATATGTGAGACGATTTCATCATTGCTATAGCGTCCAAAGTCTTTCATGTAATCGACAGCCGGGTCGCAAGTGCGCGAATAATAGGCGTATAGAAGTACATCCGTCGGCAGATCGGAACGGATTTCTCCGGCAGATTTTGCTTGCTCCACAATGGCCTGCAACTGTTTGTGCAGTTTGTAGACACGCGTCACATACCGGATGCTGCGTGTCAGCATTTCCCTCACCTGCGGACTGGTGGATGGCAAAAACGGTAGCCCTCCCTCCAGCCTTATCCGCAGCGCCCATTCCAGCAGACTGCCTAAACGGGCTTTACCGCTCAGTGAGTCGTCCAGCCGTTCAAGATAGTCAAGCGCCCCATCCAGCAACCGGATCATCACCTCCGTCGCAAGATCTTCCTTCGACTTGAAATGTTTGTACAAGCTGGGCTTGGAGATACCGGCACCTTCCGCGACATCGTCCATGGTCATCAGGTCGAATCCCTTGCTCGCCAACAAATGTGTAGTGGCATCCAGCACAGCCTGTTCGCGCAACTTGAACGCCTGATCCTTGAAGCTGAGCTTGCTTAAAATACTCATGAGTACGACCTTTTACTAATCAGTAGCTTTTTTTCCAAAGCGGTTATATGCTGAATATAAGCACTGCGCCGCCGAGTGCCAAGTGATTTGAATGGATTGATCGCAGAGGGTGCACTTGGCCCTTGTGCAGAGGCCCTTCCGCACAGCCCTCTGCAGGCCAGGAACATGTCATAACGTCTTTTCCGGGAGTGATGGTGAACGCAAATCCAGTCCAGCGTCAGCGCGTGGCAGTCATCGGTGCCGGAATTGCCGGACTCGGCAGTGCATGGCTACTTTCCGCCGGCCATGACGTCACCTTGTTCGAGGCTGCTGATTATGCCGGCGGGCATACCAATACGGTGGATCTGGAGCTGGAAGGCCACGCTTTCTCGGTTGATACCGGTTTTCTGGTTTTCAACGAGCGCACCTACCCTAATCTGATTGCGCTATTCGATGAGCTGGGCGTAGCTTCTTGCGGAACCGAGATGTCCTTTAGCGTCTCCCTGGACCAAGGGCGTGACGAATGGGCAGGCAGCAATCTGGATACCGTGTTTGCACAACGCGGCAAACTGCTGTCACCGGGTTTCTACCGCATGCTGTCCGACATTCTGCGTTTCAATAAGGCAGCACCTCGCTTGCTGGAAGGTGCGCTCAAAGACCAGCTATCGCTAGGCAAACTTCTGCAGCAAGAAGGCTTTGGTCAACGCTTTCGCGATCAATATCTGGTGCCAATGGCCGCGGCCATCTGGTCCAGCCCCAATAGTGAGATTCTGGAGTTTCCGGCAGCGACCTTCTTGCGCTTCTGCATGAATCACGGTTTGTTGCAGATCAGTCAGCGCCCGCGCTGGTTTACCGTACCCGGCGGGGCGCGTCAGTATGTCAGAAAACTGCTGGTGCACATTCCAGATTTACGCCTGTCTTCGCCAGTGCTGTCGGTGCATCGCGATGAGGATGGCGTGATTGTGAATAGCCGCCATGGGCAAGAGCGCTTCGACAGCGTGGTCTTTGCCACTCACGCCCCTCAAACCCTTGCCATGCTGGCCGACGCCAGTACAGAAGAGCGAGCTGTGCTGGGCGCGGTGCGCTATCAAGCCAATACGGCAGTATTGCACGGCGATCCGGCTTTATTGCCCAAGCGGCACAAGGTGTGGTCCGCCTGGAACTTCCTGGCCGACAGCAGACAATCAGCACAGCGCGCTGTGTGTGTCAGCTATCTACTCAATACGCTACAGCCTGTACCGGTTTCTTCGCCCATCATCGTCACACTGAATCCGGTACGGGAGCCAGAGCGATCGCTGGAGTATGCCCGCTTCATCTATGAGCACCCTTTGTTCGATAAAGCTGCGATTCAAGCCCAGACCCGGCTACCCGCCTTGCAGGGCAAGCGCCACACTTGGTTCGCCGGAGCCTGGACCGGTTATGGGTTCCACGAAGATGGTCTGAAATCAGCATTGCGCGTAGCGCAGGACTTTGTCGCACTGCCAAGATGGGCGAGGCTGGACTGATGACTAATGCTTATATCGTCAAGGGAACGGTCATGCACCAGCGACTGCGCCCTGCTCATCACCGCTTTCGGTATCCGGTGTTTGCCGTGCGCTTGCGTTTGTCAGCGCTGGATGAGATTGGCAATGCCTGGTTCGGGGTCAATCGCTTCCGTTTGATGTCTGTGCGTACTGGCGACTACGGACCGCGCGATGGCAGTCCACTCCTACCCTGGATTCGCAGTCAATTGGCCAAGGCCGGTTTGCCTGATGATGGCGAGGTCTGGCTGCAAACCTTTCCCCGCCTGTTCGGCTATGCATTCAACCCGGTCAGCTTCTGGTACTGCCATGATGTCAACGGACAGTTGGTGGCGGTGCTTGCCGACGTCAACAATACATTTGGTGAACACCACGCCTACCTTCTGGCCAATAAAAATGGCCAGCCCATTCGCAATGGCATTGCCCTCACCTGCGTCAAACAGTTGCATGTATCCCCCTTCTGCCAAGTCGCCGGTCATTACCTGTTCAGGCTGGCCGAGCGGGCTGATCGCATGCTGATGCGCATTGATTACCACGATGCGGATGGTGTGCTGCTCAATACCAGTGTTTCCGGTGACATGACACCGCTGACAGCGGCTACCGCACTTTCAGCCCTGCTACAGCAACCCTTGCTGACGGTGTCCATCATGCTGCGCATTCATTGGCAGGCATTACGTCTGTTGTGCAAGAAAGTGCCGTTCTTCAGCAAACCGCAGCCACCATCCAGCCATCTGACTCACGGACAGGAGTTCCACCCATGAGCCTTTCCCGCGCCCTAGACATCCCGTGCTGCACTCCTTCTTTTACCGGGAAGATCCTGCTATCCAGGCTGAGTCGGCTATGCCATGGCAGCTTGCGCCTGATTACGCCGGATGGTTCCGCGCACTGGTTCGGCACCGCGGGGGAGACACCGGATGCCGAGTTGCATGTGCACGACTGGGCAGCCTGCAGCAAGCTGCTGCTGGCCGGAGATATCGGTTTTGCCGAAGCTTACCGAGACGGCTTGCTTGACTCGCCCGACCTGGTCGCCTTGCTAAGGCTGGCACTGCGCAATCAAACCGTACTCGGCACTGCCGCTAGTGGCAGCCTGCCGGCTCGTGCCTGGTATTGGCTGAAACACAGGCTGCGCCGCAACAGCAAAGCCGGTAGCAAACGTAACATCCATGCGCACTATGATCTGGGCAACGACTTCTACCAGCTGTGGCTGGATCCTACTTGGACTTACTCCAGCGCCTGGTTCGATGGCCATTACGCTTTGCCCTTAGCGCAAGCACAGGCAGCCAAATACCAGCGCATCTGCGATGTACTGGGACTGAAACCTGGCATGCGGGTACTGGAGATAGGTTGTGGCTGGGGCGGCTTTGCCGAACACGCGACACAGCAAGGCATCGCCGTGCATGGCGTCACCATTTCCAACGCCCAACTGGAATTCGCGCAACGACGTCTGGCCAACAACGTGCTGGCACGACTGGAATGGTGTGATTACCGCGATCTGCACGGCAAGTACGATGCCATTGTTTCCATCGAAATGTTTGAAGCAGTGGGCGAAGCCTATTGGCAAGGCTACTTCCGCACACTACGCGAGCTGCTCAAACCAGGCGGCAAGGCACTGGTGCAAAGCATCACCATTGCAGATAGCCGCTTCGAACGTTATCGCGCAGCTAGCGACTTTATTCAGGCCTTCATTTTCCCGGGGGGTATGCTGCCCAGCCGTAGTGAGTTCCAGCACCAGGCTACCCTGGCAGGTCTGCACACCTGTGACCGACTAGATTTTGGCCACGACTACGCGGAAACCCTGCGCCGGTGGCGGCATGGTTTTGAACACGCGCTCGACGCAGTACTCAAGCTCGGCTTTGACAATGCCTTCATCCGCATCTGGCGGCTTTACCTATGCTATTGCGAGGCCGGTTTTGACGAAGACAGCATAGGTGTATCCCAGTTCTTGCTGCAGGAAGCACAACCGTGAAGCGCCTGTGCATCGTGCTGCTGACCGGGCTGCCGCTATTGGCTTCTTGCAGTACGCCTGACATACAAAGCTACCGCGACAACACGCCCAAGTTGGATTTGTACCAGTTTTTCTCCGGCCACACCCAGGCCTGGGGAATGTTCCGTGACCGTAACGGCAAACTGATCAAGCGCTTCAGCGTGGACATCAACAGCCACCGCGATGGTGATGCACTGATTCTGGATGAACACTTTCTTTACGCCGACGGCACACGCCAGCAACGCAGCTGGCGTCTTGTACCCAAAGGTGATGGCAAGTGGCACGGCACGGCGGCAGATGTGATCGGTGAGGCCGAAGGTGAAGTGGCTGGCAACGCACTGCACTGGCGCTACAGTCTGCGCCTGCCGGTAGACGGGCGGGAATGGGCGGTGGACTTCGATGACTGGATGTTCCTGCAGGACAATTACACCATGCTCAATAGCGCGCACATGAGCAAATTCGGCTTCGGACTGGGTGAAGTCAGCCTGTTTTTCCGCAAGGAGTAGGGCCATGCCATTTGCACCTCCCAATACCCCCATTCGCAGCTGGCCTGGCCAGCGCGTATGGCTGATCGGGGCATCCAGCGGCATTGGCGCTGCGCTAGCACGTCACCTGCTTGAAAAGGGTGCCGACGTGGTGCTGTCTGCGCGACGGCAAGCCGCATTGCGACAAGTGGCGGCTGGTCATGCACATGCACAGGTGCTGGTACACGATGTCACCGATCCGGACTCTTGGCATCAATGCTGGGCACAACTTCACGCACAAAACCACCTGCCCGATCTTGTCGTGTTCTGCGCTGCCGATTACCGGCCCGAACAAAGCTGGCAACTACATTCTGAACAAGTTCGGCAAACCCTGGACACCAATCTGGCAGGCGTGTACTTCGGTCTGGAAACCATGCTGCCGGATCTGATGACACGCCGTTCCGGTGGCCTTGCCCTGGTAGCCAGCGTAGCCGGTTATATCGGCCTGCCCGGTGCCTGCGTCTACGGACCCAGTAAGGCGGCATTGATCAATCTGGCCGAGCTGCTGTATGCCGAACTCAAACGCTACTGCCTGAATGTTTACCTCATCAATCCGGGTTTCGTCACCACCCGGCTTACCGCACTCAACGACTTCCCGATGCCGGCCATCATCAGCCCGGACGAAGCGGCCGCACGTATTGTGCATGGCCTGGAGCGCGGTTGTTTTGAAATCCATTTTCCTCGCAGGTTTACGCTATGGATCAAGCTGCTCGCGAAGCTGCCTTACTGTCTCAGACTGCCCTTGCTGCGCCATCTGGTGCGCAACTGAGGCCGCAATTGACGAAGCTGGTTGACTGGTACACCCATTTGACCCCGGAGACGCTAGCGAACATTAGCGACTTCTATGCCGCCAGTGCCTGCTTCAAGGACCCCTTCAATACCGTGCAGGACCGGGAAGGCATCACGACGGTGTTCCGTCACATGTTCAAGACCCTGGAAACGCCGGCCTTCATCATTCGCGAACAATTGCTGGACGGCGATCAGGCCTTCATCACCTGGGACTTCCGCTTCCGCAAAGGCGGCAAGGATTATCTGCTGCACGGTGGTAGCCACTTGCGCTTCAATGCCAGCGGCAAGGTTATCCGGCATCGGGATTACTGGGACTCAGCCGAGGAGTTGCTACACAAGCTGCCACTGATCGGGCCACCGCTACGCTTGCTGCGCCGCATGCTGTCGGTGCGTGATGAGGGAGAAAGCCAATGAGCAGCCGCTTCAAGGGTAACAAATCCAGCCTGCCAGCCAAGCCTTGTGCCGTATGCGGCAGGGCCATGAGCTGGCGGCGCAAGTGGACCCAGTGTTGGGATGAAGTGAAATACTGCTCTGAACGCTGCCGCCGGCAGCACTGACATCATGCGGACTACTCTCTACTGTTTTCGTGACAATTTGCGTCTGCATGACAAGCCGGCCTTGCTGGCGAGCGGTCAGCAGGCCAACGGTGTTTGCCGGGCACAATGGGGTACAGCATGACCGAGCTGAGACTGATCCTGGGAGACCAGCTCAACCCCAAACACAGCTGGTTTGCCCGGCAGCGCGATGACGTGGTTTACCTGCTGCTGGAGCTGCGTCAGGAAACCGGCTATGTGCTGCACCATGCGCAAAAGCTGCTGGCCGTGCTGGCCGCCATGCGTGACTTTGCCCGTTGGCTGAAAGCCGAAGGCCATCGGGTGCGCTATGTCACCATCGATCATCCGTCCAATCGCGGTGCGCTGGAAGACAATCTGGACGCACTGCTACAGCACTATCAGGCCAGCGCGTTCTTGTGGCAGCTGCCGGATGAATGGCGTCTGGACCAGCAATTGCACGCCTGGGCAGCACGACAGACCATCCCCTGCCAGGCCGTAGATAGCGAACATTTCTACACCCACCGCCACGAAGCAGGCCAGTTGTTTGCCGGCAAGGCGCAGTGGCGCATGGAAATCTTTTATCGTCAGATGCGCAAGCAATACAGCGTCTTGCTCGACGACGGCGGCAAACCCGCCGGTGGCAAATGGAATTTTGATCAGGATAACCGCAAGGCTTGGCGTGGCGCGCCGCCGCCCCCGCCCGACACGCGCCCCAGCCACGACCACCGCCAACTATGGCAAACCTTGCAAGACGCTGGCATTTCCTCCTTCGGCCAGCCTTGTGCCGAGGCCTTGCGCTGGCCGCTCAACCGCGCTGAGGCACTGCATCAACTGCATGACTTCATCCGCCAGGCCCTGCCACACTTTGGTGATTATCAGGATGCAATGCATACCGATGAACCGCGCCTGTTTCATTCCCTGCTGTCTTTCGCACTCAACACCAAGATGCTGTCGCCACGCGAAGTGGTGACCGCTGCCGAGCAAGCCTGGCTGGCCGGTGCAGCACCGCTGGCGGCGGTGGAAGGCTTTATCCGCCAGATTCTGGGCTGGCGTGAATACGTGCGCGGAGTGTACTGGGCGCGCATGCCGGACTATGCCCACAGCAATGTGTTCCAGCATCACCGCCCTTTGCCCGGCTGGTTCTGGCATGGACACACCGGCATGCGCTGCCTGGCCCACGCCGTCGGTCAATCACTGCGTGATGCCTATGCGCACCACATCCAGCGACTGATGGTCATCGGCAACTTTTCTCTGCTGGCAGGCCTGTCACCTCAGGCGCTGCATGAATGGTATCTGGGCGTGTACATCGATGCCTTCGAATGGGTTGAGCTGCCCAATACGCTGGGCATGAGCCAGTTTGCCGATGGTGGACTGCTGGCCAGCAAGCCCTATGTTTCCGGCCATGCCTACCTGCATCGCATGAGCAACTACTGTGGCGGCTGCCGCTACCGGCGTGAGGCGCGGCACGGTGAGGACGCCTGCCCATTCAATGCCCTGTACTGGGATTTTTTCCGCCGCCAGCGCGCGCGCCTAGGGGATAACCCACGGCTAGGGCTGATCTACAAACAACTGGACCAGATGAGCAATACCGAACTGACGGCACTGCGCAACAGTGCCGAACGCATTTTGCAAGGGCTGGAAACCCTGTGACTCCCTCACCCAAGGAAAACACCATGCGCCTTCCTCGACTATCCCACTTCGTCCTCATCGGCTGCGGCGTGTTGCTGACCGCCTGCTCCACCCTGCCGCCACCGGGCATTACCCCGGTTAGCGGCTTCGAATTGCAACGCTATAGTGGCAAGTGGTATGAAATCGCCCGGCTGGACCACAGCTTCGAGCGCGGCCTGAGTGATGTCAGCGCCAGCTACGCACCAAAAGCCGATGGCAGCGTCAGCGTGATCAACCGTGGCTTTGACAGTGAGGCCGGGCGCTGGAAACAGGCAGAAGGCCGGGCACTGTTTAATGGTGATCCGCACAGCGGCTCCTTGAAAGTGTCCTTCTTCGGGCCCTTCTATGGTGGCTATCACGTAGTGGCGCTGGATCCTGATTACCGCTGGTCCATGGTGGCTGGCAATAATCGTTCTTACCTGTGGATTCTGGCGCGAGAAAAGCGCTTGCCGGATGCAGTGCTGGCCAAACTGCTGGCGCAGGCGCGGCAGCTGGGCTTCGACACCGACAAGCTGACCCAGGTCAGCCAGACCCGCAGCAACGACTGAGCCATGCGCATCAAACTCAATCCACGCAAGCTGCTGTTAAGCAAATGGACCGCACTGCAGCCACGTAATAAGGAAAAACACTTCCTGGTGGTGCGGGTGCTACAGCCAGAGGATCCACAGGCCGCCATCACCGAAGTGGAGCTGGAAGCCGTCCATAGCCGCCACAGCCGCATCATTCCCTGGAAAACGCTGACCGATGCCGAACACTGGCAGCAAGGCTGGTGCTGATCCTCATACATGAAAACCAGACATCCATGCGCAAATCCATCGCCATCATCGGAGCCGGCATTGCCGGCCTTTCTTGCGCCGCCACCCTGCGCGATGCCGGTCATCACGTCGTCGTTTTTGATAAAGGCCGTGGGCTGGGAGGCCGCTTGAGCACTCGGCGGGGCGAAGGCTGGCAGGCCGATCACGGTGCGCAATATTTCACTGCTCGCCATCCGCTCTTCCAACAGCAAGTCCAAAACTGGCTGGGTAACGGCAGTGTCGCCATCTGGCAGGCCCACCCCGCCGTGCTGGGCAGCAGTCAGGTACCGGCGCATGACGCCCCGGTACGCTACCTTGGCGTGCCAGGCATGTCTGCACCGGCCAAAGCACTGGCCGCCGGGCTGGAAGTCCACACCAGTCACACCATCCAGGGGCTGATCCACGCAGCCGATGGCTGGCGGCTAAGCAATGCTGAACACGGTCAGCTTTCTGGAATCCACTCCCAGGTAGTGGTGGCTTTACCATCTCCCCAGGCAGCCTCGCTGCTGGCACAGGCCTCACCCTCGCTATCCACCTTGGCTGCAGCTCACCGCATGCTGCCTTGCTGGACCGTCATGGCCCAACTGGAAGAGCCGGCACAGCTCGGATTTGAGGCTGCTTTTGTCAATTCAGGCCCGCTACGCTGGCTGGCCCGCAACAACAGCAAACCGGGCCGCAGCGGACAGGAATGTTGGGTACTGCAAGCGAATGCGCACTGGAGTGCTGCACATCTGGAAGATGACGCCGCCAGCGTTAAGCAAACCCTGCTGATGGCATTTGAACAACTGGGTGGGCCGCCTGCGGTAGCCAGTTCTGCACACCGTTGGCGCTACGCCGACTGTGAGGCAAGTAACCTCGGCAGTGTGTGGGATGCAACGCTAGGCATTGGACTGTGTGGCGACTGGCTGCATGGCGGCAAGGTGGAAGGTGCCTGGCTCAGCGGCCACCACCTGGCCAATAAGATACTGGAGCGCGAACAAGGGTGAGCCATGGCGAATGCCATTAGAACTACACGCATGCTGCCGTGCGCATGCACGTAAGGGGCGTGCCTACAGCAGCGGCAAGGCCAGTTGGCCGCGGCTTTCTGCTGCGCTAAGCGTGACGGCTACAGGACCGCCAGCTCGCCATCCTGCGCCATGCCCAGGCTGACCATTACCACATCCGGCGGGTAGTCTTTGCCTGCCGCAGGCAGCGTCCGGAACCGGTGTTGTCACCGCTGGGCCGCAGCCCGCAAACAAGGCCGCATCAGCCGGCCAGCCAGGCTGCAAGCTGCCGCTGTGGCAGCGGATCCCCCAGCGCTTCAATCAGAAAATCGACAAAAGAAGCAATACGCGCCGAAACCGCCGTATTGCGGTAGTAAACCGCCTGCACCGGCTGCAGCATCTCCTGGGTATGCGCCGGCAGCAGCGGCAGCAGATGGCCGGCAGCGCGATCCGCCGCCGTCATGAAATCCGACAGGCAGGCAATGCCATTCCCCGTGAGCGCCAGCTGGCGCAACGTTTCGCCACTGGAGGCACGTACTGTCGGCGTTATCCGCAAATACCCGCCATCGCTGCCGGGCAGTGGCCACAGATTGAGCGACTCCGGCTCGCTGAAGCCCAGCAGCACATGTCGGTCCAGTTCGGCCATGGTTTGCGGCTGGCCATGCGCCGCCAGATAGGCCGGGCTGGCCAGCAGGCGCACCTGGCTATAGGCAATCAACCGGCTATGCAGGGTGGAATCCTTCAACTGGCCAATGCGGATGGCAACATCGGTACGGCGTTCCAGCAAGTCGATGATGCCTTCATTGCTGTTCAGCTCCAGCTCCACCTGCGGAAAACGCGCACGATAGGCCTGCACCAGCGGCACGATGACATGCAGCATGAAGGGTGATGCTGCATCAATGCGCAAACGCCCCGACGGCATGGCCCGGCGTGCGCGCATCTGCTCCTCGGCACGCTCTACCGATTCCATGATGGTGCGGGCATTGTGCAGAAAGGCCTGGCCCTCCTCGGTCAGTTCCAGCCGCCGCGTGGTACGGCGCAGCAAGGTCGTCTCCAGCTTTTCTTCCAGCCGCCCCAGCGAACGGCTGCACGCTGACACGGTCAGACCCAGTTGCTGGGCTGCGGCAGTAATCGACCCGGCATCCACCACGGTGGCAAATACCTGCATTTCATCCAGCGTGATGTTCATTATTGAATTTAATTCAAAATAATTTCGTTTATAACCTGCTTTTTGTGCAAAAGCAAAGCAGGCACACTGCAGGCAGTCCCTAGTCGACACCCCATTCCTACCCGTCTTGCCAGGCAGGAATGGGCAATGCCGCCAGCAACCAGGAAAGCAGCCACATGCCCACACCCACCCCTTATGTCATCAACCTCGTCATTCCCGATAGCATTGAGCGAGCACTACCACAACACACCCAGCACCCGGAGGGGCAGCAATGAGCCCGATAGCAAACACTGTGCCGTCCAGTAGCGACAAGGCCTGGCTGTCTTTGCTGGCACTGGCCATGGGTGCATTCAGCATCGGCACCACCGAGTTCTCGCCCATGGGCCTGCTGCCGGTCATTGCGCAGGGCGTGCATGCATCCATTCCGGCTGCCGGCATGCTGATCACCGCCTACGCCATTGGCGTGATGCTGGGTGCACCGCTGATGACCATCTTGCTGTCGCACTGGCCGCGCCGCCGGGCCCTGATTGTACTGATGAGCATTTTCACCGTGGGTAATCTGCTGTCCGCCGTGTCAACCGACTACACCACACTGCTGCTGGCCCGCCTGGTGACCAGTCTCAATCACGGTGCATTTTTCGGACTGGGTTCACTGGTGGCGGCCAGCGTGGTGCCGCGCCACAAACAGGCCAGCGCCGTTGCCACCATGTTTATGGGACTGACCATCGCCAATATCGGCGGCGTACCGGCTGCCACCTGGCTGGGGCAGGCCATAGGCTGGCGGATGTCGTTTGCCGCCACTGCCGTGCTGGGACTAATCACCATGCTTACCCTGCGGCTTGCCTTGCCGCGTGGCGAGGCCGGACAGGCACCGCAGGTAAGACGTGAGCTGAAGGTGCTGACCCGCCCGCAGGTACTGACGGCCATGGCCACGACCGTGCTGGGTTCTGGTGGCATGTTCACGCTCTACACCTATATCGCGCCGACGCTGCAACAGCTGACCGGAGCCACACCCGGCTTTGTCACAGCCATGCTGGTGCTGGTGGGAGTCGGTTTCTCGATCGGCAATCTGGCCGGTGGCCGGCTGGCCGACCGCACGCTCAACGGCAGCCTGATCGTCTTTCTTACCCTGCTGGTTGCCATCATGCTGGCTTTCCCGCAGCTGGCGCAAAGCCATGGCGGAGCTGCCTTTGCCATCGTGGTATGGGGCATTGCCACCTTTGCCGTGGTGCCTCCATTGCAGATGCGGGTGATGCGGGCTGCTGCAGAAGCACCCGGGCTGGCGTCCTCGGTCAATGTCGGTGCATTCAATCTGGGTAATGCGCTGGGGGCCGCTGCCGGTGGTGCCGCCATCTCGACAGGGCTGGGCTATGCAGCTGTCCCGATTGTCGGCGCGTTGATCGCAGGCGCGGGCCTGCTGCTGGTGCTGGCCCAACTGGCCCGGCAACGGCAGGCAGCACAGGGCGCACGCACCGAAACCTGCCAGGTCAAATCCTGATTTTCATGCTGGGGCAACCGCCCCGCCAGCCACCCCATTTACTCACCATGGAGCACACACCATGAACAAGATTCCCGCCTTCGGCCTCGGCACTTTCCGCCTGCAAGGCCAGCAGGTCATCGATTCGGTCAGCACCGCCCTCGAACTGGGCTACCGCACCATCGACACTGCGCAGATCTATGACAACGAAGCCGAAGTAGGACAGGCCATTGCCGCATCCGGCATCGCCCGCGACCAGCTGTTTCTCACTACCAAGATCTGGGTGGAGCATATGTCCGCGGACAAGCTGCTACCCAGCCTGATGCAAAGCCTGGACAAGCTGCGAACCGACCACGTGAACCTGACGCTCATCCACTGGCCGGCACCCGAGCACGGCATTGCCGTGGAAGAGTGCATGACGGCACTGGCCCGGGCGCAGCAACAGGGGCTGACGCGTCGTATCGGCGTGTCCAACTTCAATATCGACCTCACCCGGCAGGCCATTGCTGCCGTTGGCCAACAGGCTATCGCCACCAATCAGATCGAACTGAGTCCCTATCTGCAAAACCGCAAACTGGCCGGCTTCCTGCAGGATGCAGGCATCCACGTCACCTCCTACATGACCCTGGCCTATGGCAAAGTGCTGGGCGATCCGCTACTGGCCGACATTGCCCGCCGCCATCAGGCCACGGTTGCCCAGGTGGCATTGGCCTGGGCCATGCAGCTGGGTTATTCCGTCATTCCTTCATCCACCCGCCGCGAAAACCTGGCCAGCAATCTGCAGGCAATGCAGCTGCGCCTGAGCGCCGAGGACATGGCCGCCATTGCCAGCCTGGAGCGTAATGGCCGCGAGGTGAACCCCGCCGGTCTGGCCCCGGACTGGGACTGAGGCCGCATCAGCTCATGCTCTGATACAGCTCGTCTTCCTGGGCAAAATGCAGTTGCAACACCGTATCCAGGCTGTACAGCGTGCGTTGCAACTCCAGTATTTCCAGCTGTGATGCAGGCCGGGGCAAGGTGGCTATCTGCATGGCCAGCTTGCGGGAGAGCTTGAAAATTTCCTGATGGCTGCGGCTCAGCGCAGCCAGCGGGTCCTCCCCGCCCAACACCTGCGCCATGGCCGGGTAGACATGCTGCTCTTCCATTTTTTCATGCGGTAGCAGCTGCTGGGTCAGCATGGCATCCAGCCGTGCCAGCTCCTCCAGCTGCTGGGCATGCTGCAGTTGCGGCAGGCCGCGCGCCAGTGCCGACAGCTGCTGCAGCAGAGGATGCAGCTTTGCATGCTCGTCATTCAGTTGCTGCGCAGCATCCGTTGTCAAAGGCCGGGTCTGCAGTAGTGCCGGATGCGGTGCGAGCGCCCGCAGGGCATTCAGGATGACGGCAACATCAATCAGCTCCTGCAACACGGCCCCGGCAACCGGCGGCAGATAGCCAATGGCAGCCGCCAGCATCGCCAGCAAAGACAGGCCCATGCCGGCCATCACGCTTTGCCGGGCAATCGCCATGGTTCGATGTGCGGTCATCACCGCCTCGGCCAGCCGGTCCAGCCTGTCGTTCAGCAAGACGACTCCCGCACTCTCGGCCGCTGCAGCAGCCCCCTGCCCGCCCATTGCCACGCCGACACCGGCGGCACTGAGCGCCGGCGCATCGTTTACACCATCCCCCACCATGATGGTGACCCCCAGGCTGGCGGCCTGCTGCAGCTGACGCAGCTTATCCTGTGGCTGTAGCCCGGCATAAATCCGGTCCACGCCGATACCATGGCCGATGGCTTCCGCCACATCCTGCCGATCACCGGACAGCATGCTGATCTGCCTGATTCCGCTACGGCGCAACATGCGCAGGGCGCGCGGGGTTTCCAGCCGCAGCTGGTCCGACATTTCCAGTACACCCAGCAATTCGCCATCACGCGCAACAAACACCGCGCTGGCCCCCTCGATATCCAGACGTGCCTGCAATGTCGTTGCCCAGGCGGGCATGACCTTGAGCTGTCCGGCCACAAAAGCATGACTACCCAACACCAGCCGATGGCCATCCAGCATGCCGCTCAAGCCGGCCCCTGGTGTTTCTTCCAGCTGCTGCGGCATGGGCAGACCGGTTTCGCCCTGATCCAGTGCCGCCTGCAACACGGCGGTGGCAATCACATTGCAGGACATCTGATCCAGTGCTGCCGCCAAGCGCAGCACCTCGGCGGGCGCAATGGCCACCGCCGGGTGAATGGCAACCAGCTTGGCCTTGCCACCAGTCAGGGTGCCGGTCTTGTCAAAAAACAGCAGCGTGGCACGATCCAGCGCCTCCAGCACGGCCCCGCCCTTTACCAGTACGCCTCGGCTGGCACAGCGGGAGATGCCCGACAGCATGGCCACTGGCACGGCCAGCACTAGCGGACAAGGCGTGGCCACCACCAGGACGGCCAGCGCCCGTAGCGGGTCCTGGCTTAGCAGCCAGGCAAGGCCGGCCAGACCCAATGCCAAAGGGATGAACCACAGCGCATAACGGTCAGCCATGCGGGTAAGCGGTGCCCGCGCCTGGCTGGCCTCGGACACCAGTTTCACGATGCCACTGAAGGTGCTTTGTGCGGCCGTGGTGGTTGCCGTCATGCTGAAAGCAGCCGCGGCATTCAGCGTGCCACTGCGCAACAGTGCGCCGGTTTGATGTGCAACCGGCTTGGCTTCACCGGTAAGGGCCGACTCGTCCAGCAAGGCAGCGTCATCCAGCAGCCGGCCATCTACCGGCACGGTTTCACCGGCCTTCACCAGCAGCCGGTCGCCAACCCTTACCTCCTCCAACGCAACCCGCTGCAGGCCATTGGCTTCCACCCGGTTGGCATGGCGAGGTGCTCGGGCCAGCAGGCCGGACATCTCGCGCTCGGCACGCCCGGCGGCATAGCTGTCCAGCCAGCGACCGCTGGCGGTCATCGCCGCGATGATGGCCGCCGTCAGTGGCTGATCCAGCGCCAGAGAACCGGCAATTGACAACAGCGCCAGCAGATCAACCCCGACATCGCGCTGCCGGATGGCACGCCATGAATCCAGCAACAGCAGCAGCACGGCCGGCATGGCCGATGCCGCCAGCATGACATCCACCGGCATGCTCAGGCCGGACATGCGCTGTAGCACCCATGCCAGCAAGGCCAGCAGTGGAGAGGACAGCAAGACCGCATAAAGCAGGTTCTGGTTTTTTTTCACCTGGGAAACCTAGTGATCATGAGGAGATGCCACCGGGCTGGCGGCATGGTCAAAGCTGATGTCCAGCAGAGGCGCGTCTGCTTCTGCCTGACAGGCCAATATCCAGCCATCGTCGATTTCTTCTTGAGATAGCACAAGATTATTGTGCATGACGACCTTGCCCTGCGCCACCTTGCATCGACATGCACCACACATGCCGGCCCGGCAACGACAGGGCGGCTGCAACCCATGCTGCTCCATCGCATCCAGCAGACGATGACCAGCGGGCAGCAAGAGCTGGTGGCTGGTGCCGTACAACCGTACCTGCAACCGGGCACCGTCAAGCGGAGACTCCGGCTGCGGTGCGGGGGAGGCTGCCATCCCGGGCGGACTGGTTTCAACACGCTTCCGCCTGGACAAGCCCAGCATGAAACCCACTGCCGGGCGGCGAAACAACAGCAACAAGCCTATATGCAGGCCAATCAGCCACAAGCTCAGTTTTGCCAGCATGGCGTGGACATCGGCGGCATCCACCAAGGGCAAACCAGCAAACAGTCTCCCCAGAGCCTGGGCCGCGGCCTGTGGCATCAGCCACTGCAGGCCATGACTGATCACCGCCGCGTTATCCACCATCAGCACGCCGCTTGACACCAGCAGCGCCATGACACTCAGCAGGCCAAGGGTAAGGCCCCTGCTCCACTGCCCGCTACTACGCAGGCGCGCCAGATTCACGCCAGCAGGAAAACCCTTTCTGCGCGACCATGCCGCCCACACGCGCCAGCCCAACAGCAACAGACAGCCATATCCCAGCCAGGCATGTAGCAGGCCGGCATTCTCTCCGCTCAGATAGGCCAACAGGAAAACCGCAGCCATCACCCAGTGAAACATCCTGAAACCCATATCGCCTCTCCCATCAGACTGGAACAGGCCCGCATCATGCGGCGGGATGCTTAATGCGCAATTAAACCGCTTACCGTGGTGCCATTGTTTCCACCACACGCGTTAAGCGCTGCTTAAGCCGGTAAAACTAACATCAGCCTGTGTTCAATACAGGAGAGCGAACAATGCGCCCATGGATGATCCTGACCCTGCTGATGGCCAGCGGGGCAGTCATGGCAAGCCCGGCCATCATCAGCGACTATGCTGGCCAGGCAAAGCAGGCCAATAGCGGATTTGCCGGGTTTTCTGCCGAGCGCGGCAAAAGCTTGTACTACCGGGAAACCGTGCAAGGCGGCAAGAAAATGAGCTGTGCCACCTGCCATACCGCCGACCCGCGCCAGCCCGGCAAGACGCCTGCCTTTCGTCCGATTGATGCCATGGCACCCGTCA
Source organism: Aquitalea sp. (assembly GCF_030150775.1). Lineage (NCBI taxonomy): Bacteria > Pseudomonadati > Pseudomonadota > Betaproteobacteria > Neisseriales > Chromobacteriaceae > Aquitalea > Aquitalea sp. Next base: position 14,738 of record NZ_JASLFG010000015.1, on the reverse strand, counting down.
TTACGCCATCTCGTTTCACGGATGCAAAAAAGGTGGAGAAATGGTTTCGCCGCAATTGTGATGATGTTTTCAAACGGGAATGCACGGCACAGGAAAAAGGCGACTTCCTTACTTTTCTGAGCAGCCTGAAACAAGGATGAACACCATGAAAAAACCTATGCTGCTGACTGCCCTGCTCCTGCTTGCCGGTGCCAGCGCCACGCTGTGGGCCGAAGACGGAGAACACCAAAACCGCGAAAAACACCCCAAACAGACAGGCCGCTCCCTGGCTCAGGCACCGGCGGTCTGGAAAACCGAGTGCGGCAGCTGCCACATGGCCTATCCGCCCGGGCTGCTGCCCGCCACGGCCTGGAAGAAGCAGATGGACACGCTGAAGAATCATTACGGCGTCAACGCCACCCTGACTGCGGAGGACGAAAAAGTAATCCGCAGCTATCTGGCCACGGCAGCAGCCAGCGGGCGTGGCGCGGCAGAGCCGCCAACAGCTGGCGAACCGCCACGTATCAGCCGCAGCGGCTGGTTCATCCGCAAGCACGATGAAATCAGCCCGGCAGTATGGAAGCGCAAATCCATCGGCAGCGCATCCAACTGCCAGGCCTGTCACAGCGGTGCCGCACGCGGCGACTTTGATGAAGACGGCGTCAGAATTCCCCGCTAAACCACACCCCTGCGGCAAGTAGTCAGAAATCCTGCACCGTGGGGCGCAGCACCACTTCGTTGATGGCAACCGCTGCGGGCTGTCCAATGGCATAGGCAATGGCCTGCGCCACGGCATCGGCCGGAATGGCCTGCTGCTGGTAGAAGGCTTCCACTTCCGCACGGCTGGCAGCATCGCCGGAACCCAGCGGCAGCTCGCTCTGTACCGCACCGGGTTCGATGGAAGTCACACGCACTTTGCCGGCCATTTCCTGGCGCAAGCCCTCGGAAATGGCACGCACGGCAAACTTGGTACCGGAATACACCGTGCCGCCTGGCGCATACACTTTCAGCCCGGCCACCGAGGAGATGTTGATCACATGCCCACCACCCTGCTGCTCGAACAGCGGCAGCACGGCGGCAATGCCATACAACACGCCCTTGATGTTGATGTCTATCATGCGGTCCCATTCGTCGCTACGCAGCTGCTGCAGCGGCGCAATCGCCATCAGGCCGGCATTGTTGACGATGACGTCGATGCGGCCAAAGGCCTCACGCCCGGCAGCCACCAGGGCCTGCACTTGCGCCTTGCTGGTGACATCGGTCACCGCATGTACTGCCTCGCCGCCAGCCTGGCGGATATCCTCCACCAGTGCCTGCAGGCGATCGCCACGGCGTGCTCCCAGTACCACCCGCGCACCCAGCGCCGCCAGATGACGGGCCGTAGCTTCGCCCAGCCCGCTGCTGGCACCGGTAATCACCACGACTTTTCCTGCGATTCCATTCGACATTGCTTGCTCCATGTGATGGCGGGTCCGTCCCGCCTTGCATCGCAGTATCCATCAGCAGAAAACACCAATAAATGAAATTGTTTGCACTTTATAATTACAAAAAATGGAATAAATCAGCGACGGGAGTCAAACCATGTTGAACCGGCTGGAAATGCTGCGCATCTTTTGCGTGGCCGCAGAATGCAGCAGTTTCAAGGAAGCGGCACAGCAACTGGGCAGCTCGCCACAGGCAGTAACCCGTGCCATCAAGGAGCTGGAACAGCTATTGGGCGAAGTACTGTTCTACCGCAATACCCGCCATATCCGCATTACCGGCTTTGGCGCCAGCCTGGCGGTGCGTGCCAGGCACACGGTGCGGGAAATGGACCAACTGTTCCAGCACCACGGCCCGCAAACGGCGGATGAAATCAGCGGGCTGGTGCGGATTACCGCCCCGGCCGCCATCGGGGACGCCTATCTGACACCCGCGCTGGCCAGCCTGCTGCCATTGCACCCGGGCTTGCGGGTGGATTTGCGCCTGTCCGATGTGCTGAGCAATACGGTGGACGAGCAGATCGATATCGGCATCCGGGTGGGCTTCATGCGTGACAGCCGGGTGATTGCCCGCGCCGTGTGTCCGGTGCCGTTTCACATCGTGGCCAGCCCGGCCCTGCTGGCCCGTTGCGGCACCCCTAGCACGCTGGCCGAACTGGAAGCGCTGCCGGTGACGGTCAGCCTGGACCCCAATACCGGCAAACCCTGGCCATGGTTTCTGGCCGATGAACAACAGTGGCAGCCGCCTGCCCCGGTATTCATGGCCAGCGACACCCGGGCCGAATGCCAGGCCGTGCTTGGTGGCATCGGCTTTGGCCAGCTGGCCGGCTTCATGGCCGCGCCGCTGATGGCCAGCGGTCAGTTGCAAGCAGTATTGCCACAGCTGGCCCCAGCGCCATGGCAGCTCTATTTGTACCGGCCACAGCGCGGGCCAGTGCCCGCCCGTATCCGCGCGGTGTTCGACCACTTGCTGCAAAACTTCAGTCAGGCAGCATTTTTCCGCTGAATCCGCCAGTGCACACACACCGCGGCAGATGCAACATGACAAAGGCGCAGCCAAGCCCCGCCCGGACTGCGCCGCCTTGCTTCACACCATCCTTATTGCTGCTGTTTGCGCTCCTCCTCGTACTCACCCCACAAGGCATTCAGAATACCCAGTGATACGGCAAAACCTATGCCCAACACCCATGCGAAATACCACATATCGTTCTCCTTTCAATACGCACTGTGATTGTTTTCACGCACATAGGCAGCCGTTACCTTGCCGGCCATCACCCGGTAGGCCCAGCGCGTGTACAGGATGATCAGCGGCATGAATATCAGTGTGACCCCCAGCATCAGGCCTAGTGTCAGCTGGCTGGATACGCTGTCCCACACCGTAAGACTGGAGGCCGGATGGCTGGATGAAGGCATGATGAAGGGAAACATGCTGACACCCGCAGTGGCAATCACCCCGCTCAGGCCCAATGCCGATGCCCAGAAGGCGGCAAAACTGCGCCCGCCGCGCAGCAGCAGCATGGCGGTAATGCAGCCCAGGTAAGCGATGGCAGGCAGCAGCATGGTCAAGGGCCAATGCTGGTAATTTCCCAGCCAGGCTCCGGCGGCGCGGCTGACGGTCTTGGCCAGCGGGTCTGGCAGTGCTTCCGGCTGTACCACCGAGGTAATTACATAGCCATCAATGCCCAGTGCCAGCCAGATGCCGGCCATGGTAAAGCCGGCCAGCCAGATCAGGCCGCTGGCCCTTACCCAGCGCTGCGCACGCTGCTGGATAGCACCCTCGGTACGGTGCGCCAGATACACCCCGCCATGAAAGGTGATCATGGCGCTGGATACCACGCCGCACAGCAAGGCAAAGGGGTTGAGCAGGCCCCAGAAACTGCCCTCATAAGTGGATACCAGATTGCTGTCAAAATGAAATGGCACCCCCTGCAGCAGATTGCCAAAAGCCACGCCAAAGATCAGCGGCGGCACCGTTCCCCCGACAAACAGGCCCCAGTCCCATACCGAGCGCCAGGTGGGGTTGTCTATCTTGCTGCGGTAATCAAAGCCCACCGGCCGGAAAAACAGCGCCCATAGCACCAGCAGCATGGCCCAGTAAAACCCGGAGAACGCGGTGGCATACACCAGCGGCCAAGCGGCGAAAATCGCCCCGCCGCCGGTGATGAACCATACCTGATTGCCATCCCAGTGCAGGCCGACGGTATTGATCACCACCCGACGCTCGGTATCGTCCCTGCCGACGAAGGGCAGCAGCGTACCCACGCCCATATCGTGACCATCCATGATGGCAAAACCGACCAGCAACACGCCGACCAGCAGCCACCAGATCACCTTCAAACTTGCATAATCCAGCATGATTGTTCCTCAGTGAGCGGTTTCATTGTCGTAGCGGCCAGTCCCCAGACTGCCCGGCCCCTGACGGGCAAAACGCACCATCAACATCATTTCCACCACCAGCAACACCGTATAAAAGCCGATAAAACCGGCCAACGAGCCATACAGCGACTCCACCGACAAGGTGGACACCGACAACCGGGTGGGCAACACGCCATAGATGGTCCACGGCTGGCGGCCATATTCGGCCACGATCCAGCCCAGTTCGCAGGACAACCACGGCAGCGGCAGGCAGCACAAAGCCAGTTTCAGCAAGCGGGGCCGATGCTGGAAATTGCCCTTGAGCGAAGCCCAGAAGGCCCAGCCAAACAGCAACAACATGGCCATGCCCATGCCCACCATCAGCCGGAAGGACCAGAACATCGGTGCCACGCGCGGAATGGTGTCCCGCGCGGCAGCATCAATCATCTGCGGAGTGGCCGTGGCCACATCGGCGGTGTACTTCTTTAGCAGCAGGCCAAAGCCCAGATCCTGCTTGCGGGCTTCCAGCACCTTCAGGGCAGCACTGTCGTTGCGATTGCGCCGCAGGGTTTCCAGCGCCTGCACCGCCAGCATGCCGGACTGAATGCGTAAGCGGTTTTGCGCGATGATTTCGTGGATGCCGGGAATCTGCTTGCTGACAGAGCGGGTGCCAATCAGGCCCATCACCCAGGGAATGCTCACCTGCCAGTCGTTTTCCATGCGCGCCTCGTTCGGCCAGGCCAGCAGGTTGAACGATGCCGGGGCCGGCTCGGTATGCCACATGGCTTCGATGGCGGCCAGCTTGGTCTGCTGTGCCTCGCCCACGGTGTAGCCGGATTCATCGCCCAGCACGATCACCGAACACACGCTGGCAAAGCCGAAGGCGGCGGCAATGCGAAAGCTCTTGCGGGCAAACTCCACATTGCGCCCACGCAGCAGATACCAGCTGGAAATGGACAGTACGAACATGGCTCCGGTGACATAGCCGGCACTCACGGTGTGCACGAACTTGGCCTGGGCATCCGGATTGAGCAGCACAGCGGCAAAGTCGGTCATTTCCATGCGCATGGTCTGGTAGTTGAACTCAGCCCCCACCGGGTTCTGCATCCAGCCGTTGGCAATCAGGATCCACAAGGCCGACAGATTGGTGCCGATGGCCATCAGGATGGTGGCCAGCAGGTGCTGTTTGCGTGACAGGCGGTTCCAGCCAAAGAAGAACAGGCCGATCATGGTGGACTCAAGGAAAAACGCCATCAGCGCCTCGATGGCCAGCGGCGCGCCAAAAATATCCCCCACATAGTGGGAGTAATACGCCCAGTTGGTGCCGAACTGGAATTCCATGGTGATGCCGGTGGTCACCCCCAGCGCAAAGTTGATGCCGAACAGCTTGCCCCAGAAACGGGTCATGTCCTGATACACCTGCTTGCCGGTCATCACCCACACGGACTCCATGATCACCAGCAACCACACCATGCCGATGGTGAGCGGGACAAACAAAAAGTGGTAAAGCGCCGTCACGGCAAACTGCAGTCGCGACAGGTCGACGACATTATCTAGCATTGTTTTTCTCCAGGTGTTGGCTGGCCTGTGCCGCATCCAGCATATTGTCTGCCACGCTGGCGGCATCGACATGTACATGATTGGGTGCAACAAAGGCTTTCCAGATAATCAGCAACAGCACTACCTTGATGCCGATGATCCAGGCCAGTTCGCGGCTCAGCTTGCGCGGTGTCTTCTTCATGGGCTGGCTCTCTGTAATGGGGTGCGGTCCAGGCATGGCCGGCCATTGCCGGTAGCGGCACATCCCTAGCATCCTGATTGCAAGTGTCATGCCAGCGGCAAAACCCTTGTTTCGCCCTGATTTCCGGACATTTCTGCGCTAACATGTCATTTCTGTCATGACAAAAAAAACACCATGTCACCCCTGACAAATGAAGCCAGCCTGGAAACCATCAGCCGCATGCTGGATGAACTGGACGAACCACGCATCGTCATTACCGAACAGTTCGACATCCTGCATGCCAATCCTTCATACCAGGCGATGTACGGCAAGGAAGTGACCGGGCGGCGCTGCTATGCGGTGTCGCATGGTTACAGCAGGCCCTGCAACGAAGAGGGTGAATCCTGCCCCCTGCAGATGACGCTGGCCAGCGGCCAGCCGGAGCGGGTGCTGCATATCCACCGCACCGCCCACGGCGACGAACATGTGGATGTGGAGCTGATGCCGCTGGCCGACATCAGCGGCCACCGCCACCTGTTCATCGAAAAAATGACACCGCTGCCGCAGGCCAGCAGCCAGCCCGCCCCGGACAAGATGGTGGGCCGCAGCCCGGCCTTTCGCAGCATGCTGTTGCTGGCGCAGCGGGCCGCCCCTTCACACGCGGCCGTGCTGCTGGTGGGAGAATCCGGCACCGGCAAGGAAGGACTGGCGCGTGCCATCCACCAGAATGGCGGTCCCGGCAAGCGTCCCTTCATTGCCGTGGATTGCGCCAGCCTGACTGAAACCCTGCTGGAGAGCGAACTGTTCGGTTACGAGAAAGGGGCGTTTACCGGCGCACAGCAACGCAAGCAGGGCCTGGTGGAGGCGGCGCATGGCGGCACGCTGTTTCTGGATGAGATCGGTGACTTGCCACTGTCGCAGCAGGTCAAGCTGCTGCGCCTGCTGGAATCCGGCAGCTTCCGCCGCGTAGGCGGCATCAGCAGCATACCGGCCAATTTCCGCCTGATTGCCGCCACCCATCGCAATCTGGAAGCCATGGTGGCCGAGGGCAGCTTCCGTGCCGACCTGTTCTATCGCCTAGCGGTGTTTCCCATCCGCTTGCCGCCATTGCGGGAGCGGCGCGAGGACATCCCGCTGCTGGCCACCGCCCTGCTGGAGCGCGTGGCACCGGGCCGCCCGCTGCAACTGGAAGCCTCTGCCTGGCAGTGGCTGTTGCAACAGCCTTTTCAGGGGAATATCCGCGAACTGCGCAATCTGCTGGAGCGCGCCAGCCTGCTGAGTGACGGTGACACCATCACGCTGGAGCACCTGTTGAGCGAGCCATGGCCCGGCACGCCAGCGCCAGTTCCCCCAAGCGGCACCAGCACCAGCACGGAGCAGCAATTTTGCTCGACACTGCGTGCGCTGGCAGAGGTAGAAGCTGCTTATCTGCAATGGGCCGTCGTACACAGCGGGCTAAGCCGCCGGGCACTGGCCGAACGGCTGCAAATGACCGAGCGCACGCTGTACCGTTATCTGGCGGCGCTGGAAAAGAAAACCCCCGCCACATAGACGGGGGCCAAAACTACAACCTTGGGTGCAGCCTACTAGCAAACTCCGTTCCAGCCAGACGGCCTGCATGCAGCCGGCACGCCAGGGCCAGCTGGTAGGCTTAGTCAGGCAGGCGGGCAATCATGCCAATCAGCGCCGAGCGGCCCTGATGCCGCAAGCCTTCCTGCAGCTCGGCCTGAAATTCAAGCAGCTCTTCAATCTGGCAACCGGCAAAAGCCGCACGCAGCAAATCCAGCGTGTAAAGCTGGTCGATCTCGGACGGGCCACCCGTACCCAAAGCCAGCTGGGCCGGGGTATAGCCCAGCAAAAGCAGCCGCCCGCCTGGCTGGCACAGTCGCATCATGTCGGCAAACTGCTTGTCTCTTTGAGCGGGCCTGGCAAACTGCATGAAAATGGCCACCACCCAGTCATGACAGCCCTGCAACGCAGTCGGCGGCCATGCATCGTCCAGCATGTCATGCTGGTAAAAATCAACATCCAGCTGCCGTGACGCCGCCAGTTGCACAGCCTTTTCCCGTGCCGTGGCGGAGGCTTCTACGGCGGTAACCCGCAAACCAAGCCCCGCCAGCCAGACGGAATTCCGTCCCTCGCCATCAGCCAGACAGATGGCACGCTGCCCGGCATGGAAACCGGCCTTCTTGCTGGCCAGATACTGATTGGGTGTGGTACCAAACAGATATTCCGCACCAGCTTCCTGATATCTCCGTTCCCAGTCTGCCGCTGTCGTCATTTCAGACCCCTCCATCAAACCCAAGGTGGCGCCGGCTCAGGCCGCCTCCCGATCCGTCACCAACATGCCGGCCATGCCAGCCATCACCGTCATATTGGCCTCTTCCATGGCCACCAGCGCAGCCAGCGCCGCATCCATATTGCCACTGCGATAGCTGCTTACCGCAGCACGGGCATGATCGTGCACCGCCTTGTGCGGCAGCTCCATGGCCCGATAGCTCGGCAGATTGGCAAAGGCGGCACGCCCTTCTCCCTGGTAATACCAGCGCCCCAGACGGCATTGTGTTTCGTCCGGTACATCCCCCGGCTGCATGCCGGACAGACCGAGCAAGGTCTTGTACACCTCCAGCTTGAGCATCAGTTCTTCCAGATTGGCCAGCTCAACGTTAGCCAGCCGTGACGATGCGGCGATGCGTTGTTGCATGTGCACCGACAGTCCAAGCAAATGCTGCATGCTCTGCATTGCCGCCATGCTTTCCGCGCTCTGGCTGGCAGCATTGCCCGCCCCCATTTCCATCACTTCACGCGCCTGACTGGTTTCCAGTTGTATGCCACTGACCAGACCACTGATCTCGGTGGTGGCCTTGGCCGTACGCTCGGCCAGCTTGCGCACCTCATCGGCCACCACGGCAAAACCACGCCCGGCCTCACCGGCCCGTGCGGCCTCAATGGCGGCATTGAGCGCCAGCAAATTGGTTTGCTCGGCAATTTCCTTAATCAGCTGCACAATGCCACCAATCTGGCCGGCACGGCGTGACAAGCCCTCCACTTTCTCCCCTGCACTGCCAATTCGCTGTTGCATATCCTGCAAATCACTGGCGATCTTTTCGAAAGCACGCCGGTTGGTATCGGACTCGGCCGCCGTTGCCTGGGCAGCCTCGGCTTCCTCATTAAGCAAGGACGACAAGCCGGAGAACGATGCCCGCATGCCATCCAGCGAGTCACCGAAACGGGGGAAGTTTCCTGTTACGCCATCCAGCAACTGCTGGCGCTCAACAAGGCCGCGCTCACGCTCGCCCGCAGCAGCCAACTGTTGACGCAGCGAATCAACCTCCATGGCAAGTGACTGATTCTTATCAAGTAGCTGTTGATTTTCCTGCCGAGCCTGTTCCAGATCCTGCTTTGTCTTGAAGCCAAACATGACGCTACCTTTACCAGAAAACGAGCCGCCCAACCGCTGCAGACAGAATGCCAGGCCGCTCATTAAGATTCATCTGAAATACATATTATTGCTGCACAGCCCCATCACTCAAGTACCGAGTAGCAGCCCGCCAGAACCGGGCACGAAGCACGGCGGAGTCAATCCAGTGCAATAGTATCGCATTACGATACTTTAGTCAGCCGCATAAAATGCCACACCTCACCAAGCCCAGCCAACTTCCGGCAGACCAACTGCGCCACAACCGCCACAACCAAATATCTTTAAGCCAAGCAATACTGCGCACCACAGATAATCAGCCAAATCCAGACCAGCCCCAAAGTCAGATCACCCCTCGGCCAGCCATTGATAAAACAAAAGAATTACCTATAGTGCAGCAAGCAATACCAATTACAGACAAGCCACTATTCTTGCCGTCCCTGCTGGACAAACTCCTGATCAAGATAGGGTTAATTGTTTACTGATTTAAAATTGATTATTTATTTTAAATGCAAATCTTAATAAATTAATCACCTAGGTGGTTATGCGTATCGTCACCTCCCACTGTATTTATTAAAATCAGCAAGCTTCGCAACACCGTCGGCAACACTGCCGTCCTTTATGCCTTTGCTGTTTTTCTTGAGCACCTGAAATAAAAAGCAAGCTTGCACCCTGCACGCCTGGCAGATACATCAGGGGTCATCAAAGCTGCTGTCGCCCACACACAGAAAACCGGATTGACCCCTATGCGTCTGAATACTGCAATCGGCAACAATCAGAATCAGAAAATAGTCCGCAGCTGGCTGGAACGACTGCCCGCGGCCAATCCGTACGGCAGTGGCGAACAGCTGCTTGAAATCCAGGCCTTCATCCAGCAAAACGAGCACACCCCCTCATTACGGCTGGGGCTGCAACGCCAGCTATTTGAGCACAGCAGTCAGTGGCTGCAGCAACTGGAAGAGCAATTTGGCGAGAATGCCTGCAACCACGCGGCTCTGCGCCTGGCACGCATGGGCAGCAAAGTGCTTGCCCAGCAACTGGAAGGGGTGCAGCAATTACTGAAAACCACCCTGAATACGCGCCCGCTGCTGTCATGGCGACGCCGGGCCCAGCAGGAGTTGACCCTGGCACTGGATATCGCCCAGCGCTACGCCTGCTTTGCACTACGCTGCCATGTGGATTTGAATGCCAGCTACTGGCTGACTACCCACTATCTGTATTACACCGCATTACAACAAGGCTGGCTGAGGCAACAGATTTCATCTGGCATGACCATACTGACTGGCTACCAACACCTGCAGTTGCTGGGCATTACCGACGGCAAGCACATGTCCGGGGCGGAAATCGAAACCACGATTCAGCTAACCGGACTTCTGGCCGACAAGGTGGAACTATGCAAGCTGCAACAGCAAGAACCGGCCAATGCCGGGCATATCTACCTGCTCGACCTCACCCGCGGCAGCCCGCCGCAGTTTCTGCTGTATACCGCCAGCCTGCAGCGGGACGAACACTGCCTGGCATTTGATCTGAGCATGGTGATTACCGAGCTGCTGCAATATGGCGCAACAGACGGGGCCGGAGGCAGACCCAATCGCGCACTGGCCGTGATCGTGGCACAAAAGCTGGCGGAAACATGGACTGCGCCCAAGCGGCGGCGACACAATCGGCACACTGTCCTGCAATCCATGTCACTGATTGCCCAGATGCGTGCCATCCGCCAGGTTCTGGGCAGCAATATGGATCGCTTGCCCTTGCGTGGCAAACTGGACTACAAACCCCAGCGCTCGCACATTTCCATCTTCCAGGCATTGAACAAAAGTGATAGCGGGCTGCTGCTGCGCGGCAACCCCGGCCATCAGTCGTTGCGCATCGGCGAACTGCTGCTGGTAGCCGACAAGCTTGCCCATCACACACCATCGCTCTACGCCGTGCGCTGGACTGCAGTATCCGAACACGCCAACGAAGTGTCCTGCGGTGCCGAACTCATCGGCAACGACCCGGAAGCCGTTGATGTCATGCCCATGGTAACCAGCCCGCATGAGGTTTTTCAGCCCGCATTGCGCCTGCATGCCAGCCAGGGTGACCAGATATCCAACCTGCTCATCATCCCAGGCCAGCCCTTTGCACTGTGCCGGGAATTCCGCCTGCGCGATCGTCGTGGCGAGCACAAGGTAAAAGTAACCCGCGTACATATGCAAACCGCCCTGTACCAGGCAATGGAATTTCAGCGTGCGCTGTAAATTTTTATAAATATTTTAATGTCATTGCAAATAAATAACAGCAATGACAATGTTAAAAAATAATATCAAAAAAAATAATATGCAGGAAATGCCACCACAGCACAGCCTGCTTTATATATAATCTGCACATCAATCGTTTATCCTGATCAAACAAGAGGGATCATGAAAAAAATCACCAAGGCAGTATTCCCCGTAGCAGGTCTCGGCACCCGTTTTTTACCGGCAACCAAGGCCAGCCCCAAGGAAATGCTGCCTGTTGTGGACAAACCGCTGATTCAATATGCAGTGGAAGAAGCCATTGCAGCAGGAATTACCGAGCTAATTTTCATCACAGGCCGTAACAAACGCTCGATTGAAGATCATTTCGACAAAGCTTATGAGCTGGAAACCGAACTGGAATATAAAAACAAAAAGAAACTGCTGGAAACGGTTCAACAAATCCTGCCGGCCAATGTCAGCTGCATTTATATCCGCCAATCCGAAGCGCTAGGTCTGGGCCACGCGGTACTATGCGCCAAGCCGGTAGTAGGCGACGAACCATTTGCCGTGATTCTGGCCGATGACCTGATCGACGGCGAACCGGGCGCTATCGAACAGATGGTGAAGGTTTACCAGGAAACCGGTGCCTCGGTGCTGGGTGTGGAAACCGTGGCGCGGGAACATACCGCGTCCTACGGCATTGTGGATGTGGAGCCGAAAAACGGTCAGCAACATATCTTCAATATCGTGGAAAAACCCCATCCTGACGTGGCCCCGTCCACCCTGGCCGTGGTAGGACGCTACATCCTGTCGCCACGCATTTTCGACAAGCTGGTAAATGTCAGCAGCGGCGTGGGCGGCGAAATCCAGCTGACCGACGGCATTGCCGCGCTGCTGAAGGATGAAACCGTGATTGCCCACCCCTTCAAGGGCGTGCGCTATGACTGCGGCACCAAGCTGGGCTACCTCAAAGCCACCATCAACTACGGTACCAAGCATCCGGAAACCGGCCAGGAATTCAGCAATTTCCTGAAAACCATCAGTCTCTGATCCAACCGATCAGCACCCCGGAACGCAAACGCGCTCCGGGGTTTCTTTTTGTCTGCTCGCACGACAATGCAGCGCATCAGTGCCTGGAACTTTCCACCATCAGCCTCAGACGAAACAGGCTTCGTCACGATACACTCCGGCAGCAGCATCATTTCAGTCGAAGACTTCCCCCACCTCACCCCTCAACAGGAAGCAAACATCCGATGTGGAACAGATTTACCAATCTGGGAGACCTGGCAGTCATGTTGCCACTGGCCATGGGCATCGCCATCTGGCTGCTGGCCCAGAAAAAATTTGCCAGCGGCCTGCATTGGCTACTGGCATTTGGCAGCGCCGGCCTGCTGGTTGCCATCAGCAAGATCGCCTTTATCGGCTGGGGAATCGGCAATCGGGATTTCGATTTCACCGGCATCAGCGGCCATACCATGCTGGCCACCGCCACCCTGCCCGTCCTGCTCTACCTGCTGACTCAGGCATTCTCACCGCGCTGGTCTCACCTTGCTGCGCTTGTCGGCATCCTGATGGCGGCGGGCATCGGCTACTCCCGACTGGTTATCCAGGCTCACTCGCTATCGGAAGTTGTCACCGGTTTTCTGTGCGGTGCACTGGCCAGCACAAGCTTTATCCGGCACGGCAATGACACCTACTCCAAAGCCGCCGGAATGGTATTGCTTGGCCTGTTTTTCCTGATCACCGGCCAGCAATTCGGCCAAAAAGCCCCAGGCCAGGACATCATTACCCGGATTGCCTTACACATGGCTCAGCACAACAAACCATTTGATAGATCAATGCTTCACAACAGCAGTACCCAGCTTAACAAGCCACTTCCACTCAATTAGCCAACAAAATTGTTGGCCCAACTGAGATATCAGCCACTTCAATAGATATCAAGCTGCAAATAGCACCGCAACCAACCCCACGCCAGAAAAATAAAACCATTACGACTAACCACCAACGATACGCCTTCCAATCAAGTATTTTCTCAAAAACATTACCACACACCACGAAACAAGAAAAACCACAAGCGAAAGCAATGGAATCAGAAAAAAAACAGCACCTGCATGACTAATGGAAAACAATTTCCCTGCAATTATCAAAAAAATCGGATGTACCAAGTAAATACCAAATGAGCACTCAGATAGCGAAGCAGCACAAGGTAAATTAAAATCAAGCTGCCTTGAGAGAATAAAAATCAAAAAAGAAAAACACACCACCGCAGGGCTCTGATAGTCATAGATCAAGGCCAGACCTTGATCTCCGTAAAAATACATGGCCACGCCTGCACCACCAAAGACAATCAAACCAAAAAAAACCAACATCCCAATCAAAAATTTCTGGGAAAAAGGCAGGACCATCCCTCGCAAAAAATACCCACCAATAAAAAAGCCAAGAAATGGAACAAACTTAATCAGAAATAATTTTGGATTTTCGCCCAAAAACAAGTTCACAGAAGACAAAAGGCACAGCAAAAACACCAGTAACAATCCAGATTTTTCATCCAGATTTTGTACTAGCGTTTTCAAAAATGGAACAAACAAATACAAACCAACCAACATATACAAGTACCACAAGTGCACATACGGCACACCTTGCATTAATGTGGCAAGCACATCTTGAGACTGTATATTTTTAAAAACAAAAAAACGGATAGACAAATAAAAAACAGTCCAAAATACCAACGGCACCAAAACTCTGACAAACCGCTTCCGATAAAACAGAAAAATCGACCCAGGGCCATCAAGCAAAAGTGAGCCTGATATCAATAAAAATACAGGTACAGCCCATCTGGAAATTGCATCATAAAAATTAGCAACCCACCACACCATGTGACCAGCGTCATGAATCTTTACCAGATATCCTGCTGAGGTATGAAGCATCACAACGGCAAATGCCGCGGCAACACGTAAACACTCAATCTTTCTGTCTCGTTCCACCATGGCTACCGTGTCGGACTTCCTCAGTAAAAACCCAAATGCTGCCAAGCCATCAATAGCTAGGCAGCACTCTTCCCATTACATCAGGCCTTGACGATGTGGTCGGCGGGGTCCAGATACTTGCCACGGCTGTCGACAATCAGCTGGGCGTGTTGCTTCAGCAGGGCATAGTCGAACTTGTCATGGTCGGTGGCCAGCAGCACGCAGTCGTAGCTGGCAATGGTGGCCGCATCCAGCGCCACGCTGGACAGCGCGAAATGGTGCTCGCGCATTTTCGGGAACACCGGCACGTGCGGGTCGCTGTAGGACACGTCCGCGCCCAGGTCGCGCAGTTTTTCCATCAGGAATACCGACGGGCTTTCACGCATGTCGTCCACGTTCTTCTTATAGGCAATACCCAGCACCAGCACGCGGCTGCCGTTGATGGCCTTCTTGCGCAGATTCAGCGCAGCGGCCACTTTCGCGACCACATAATCGGGCATGGCGCTGTTGACTTCACCGGCCAGTTCGATGAAACGGGTGTTCACGCCGTATTCACGCGCTTTCCAGGTGAGGTAGAACGGGTCGATCGGGATGCAGTGA
>NZ_JASLFG010000054.1:0-58223 GCF_030150775.1 Aquitalea sp. | reverse complement strand
ACGGCCAGCTTCACCCAGTCGCGGATCGGTGCGTCTTTCACCTGGCACATGCGCCAGATGTCGCCGGCTTCCACGTTCTGGCTCAGCAGCACTTCGCCGGTAGCCAGGTCAACGATATTGGCCACGCCGTCTTCGGCGATTTCAAAGGTTTTGTCGTGCGAGCCGTATTCTTCTGCCTTTTGCGCCATCAGGCCCACGTTGGGCACGGTGCCCATGGTGCGCGGGTCGAAGTTGCCGTGCCATTTGCAGAAGTTGATCATCTCCTGATAGATACGGGCAAAGGTGGATTCCGGCATTACCGCCTTGCAGTCGGCCGGTTTGCCGTCGGCTCCCCACATCTTGCCGCCGCCACGGATCATGGCTGGCATGGAGGCATCGACAATCACGTCGTTGGGCGAGTGGAAGTTGGTGATGCCCTTGGCGGAGTCAACCATGGCCAGACGCGGACGGTGTTCCTGGCAGGCGTGCAGGTCGCGGATGATTTCTTCGCGCTTGGTGGCCGGCAGGGTCTCGATCTTTTCGTAGAGGTTGGCCATACCGTTGTTGACGTTGACGCCCAGCTCTTCAAACAGTTTGCCGTGTTTCTCGAAAGCATCCTTGTAGTAGATCTTGACGCAGTGGCCGAACACGATGGGGTGGGATACCTTCATCATGGTGGCTTTCACATGCAGCGAGAACAGGATGCCGGATTCGCGACAGTCTTCCATTTCTTGTTCGTAGAAGTCGCACAGCGCCTTCTTGCTCATGAACATGGAATCGATGATTTCACCGGCCTTGAGCGCGAGCTTGGGCTTGAGCACGATGGTCTTGCCGCTCTTGGTGGTCAGCTCCATCTTCACGTCACACGCTTTGTCCAGCGTCATGGATTTTTCGCCATGGTAGAAGTCGCCATGGTGCATGTGGGAAACATGGGTTTGCGACCATTGCTTCCATTCGCCCATGGAGTGCGGGTGCTTCTTGGCGTAGTTTTTTACCGCCAGCGGGGCGCGACGGTCTGAGTTGCCTTCGCGCAGCACCGGGTTTACTGCGGAACCCAGACATTTGGCGTAGCGGGCCTTGAGCGCATTGTCGGCGTCCGAGGAGGGCAGCTCCGGGTAGTCCGGCAGGGCATAGCCCTTGGATTGCAGTTCCTTGATGCAGGCGATCAGTTGCGAAACCGAAGCACTGATGTTCGGCAGCTTGATGATGTTGGTGTCCGGGTTCTGGGTCAGCTTGCCCAGTTCGCTCAGCGTGTCCGGTACTTTTTGCGCATCAGTCAGGTATTCGGGAAATTCGGCCAGTACGCGGGCTGCTACGGAGATATCTGCCGTTTCGACATTGATGCCGGCGGTGCCGGTAAAGGTACGGATGACTGGCAGGAAGGCGCTGGTGGCCAGCGCAGGTGCTTCGTCGGTCAGGGTGTAGATGATGGTCGGCTGTTCCGAAGGCATTGCTCTATCTCCAATGATTATTTTGACGTCAGAACGACTACGCGAGGCGGCTTTCGCACACCGGGGGATGTTCCGCTAGGCGCGTGTAAAGGCACTGCATAAGGCGGGCGGCTTGCCGGACTGCGTTAAGCAGCCTGTGCGTGGCAGCGCGGCCCGTAGACTTGCGGGTGACTTTTCGGAAGTGAATTATACCCCTCAAATGTTCGTACTGTTTGTAAGTATCCGAACTTTGCCATCCTGGCGAGGTAAACAAGTGTTCGAATGTGAATTTTTCGCACCGGTACTGTGAGTTGCAGTCCATAGCATAGTTCCAGCCAGGGCATTTTGCCGTCTGCCTTTGTTGCAGGACCGAGGCTGCAGCAATACCTCCTACCCCTACCCGCAGACCGGCATGACCGCCAGCGCCACTCCTTGTTATCATCCGGGCATTACATTTTCCTGCATGGTTTGTCTGCAATGCCCGAACTTATCCTGTTCAACAAGCCTTACGGGGTGATTTGCCAGTTTTCTCAACATGAGCTGCACCCCACGCTGAAGGATCATATCGCCATTCCCGGCGTTTACCCGGCCGGGCGGCTGGATACCGATAGTGAAGGCTTGCTGTTGCTGACCGGTGAAGGTGCTTTGCAGCATCGTATCAGCGACCCGCGCTGGAAACTGCCCAAGACCTACTGGGTGCAGGTAGAGGGGAGGGTGAGCGAGGTGCAACTGGATGCGCTGCGCGCCGGGGTGGATCTGGGCGACTTTGTCACCCGTCCGGCGCAGGTGCGCCAGATCGACCCGCCCGCCCTGTGGGAGCGCAAGCCGCCGGTACGTTTTCGCAAGACCGTGCCGGACTGCTGGTTGGAAATCATCATCAGCGAGGGTAAAAACCGCCAGGTGCGCCGCATGACGGCCAAGGTGGGCTTGCCCACCCTGCGGTTGGTACGCGCGGCCATCGGGCCGTGGCAGCTGGGTGACATGCAGCCTGGCGAGCTGCGCAGTATCGAGGTAAGTCTTGAAGATTTGCCGGCACTGTCCCATGCTGAGCGTCTGGGCAAGCCTGCGGCAGTGGCTACAGCAAAAACTGCGCCCACCGCAGGTAAGCCGCGCCCGCAGGCCTCTTTCCGTTTTGCGCACAAGAACAAGCCATGATGCATGCGGGCCCGTTCTGCCGCTAAAGGAGCGGGTGTAACTGAGAGTGGCAAATACGAGGCCGCAGCATGCAGATTCCCGAGTACTACAACCCGGTAGCGCGCGACATGGCACAGGTGTTGGTCGATGGTTTCGACAAGCACTATCGCCTGTTTCGGGCCTGTAACCAGCAGGCCAAATCCCTGTTTGAACGGGCAGACTGGCAGGGGGTGCAGCAGGCCATCCGGGACCGGATCCAGTTTTACGATGAGCGGGTGCTGGAAACCGTGGCTCGCCTGCACCACGAGTTTCATGCCGATCTGCTGGATGATGAAATCTGGCAACAGGCCAAGCTCTACTTCATCGGCCTGCTGACCAATCACAAGCAACCGGAGCTGGCGGAAACCTTCTTCAACTCGGTGTTCACCCGTATGCTGCACCGGGATTACTTCAACAACGATTTCATCTTTATCCGGCCTGCCATTTCCACCGAGTACATCGAGTCCGACCCGCCCAGTTACCGCAGCTATTACCCCGCCAGTCGCAGTATGCGGGCGGTAATGCGCAACATCATTCTGGATTTTGGCTGGTGTCGGCCCTTTGCCCATCTGCGGCATGATCTGGCGTTGCTCATGCGCTGTATCGCCACCTTTTTTGATGGTCACTGGCCTGCGGCAGAAGCCAATCTGCAAATCCAGGTGCTGTCATCTGCTTTCTACCGTAACAAGACCGCCTATATTTTTGGCAAGGTAATTAACGGTGGCATCAGCTACCCGTTTGCCATCCCGGTATTGCACGATGAAGCCGGACGCTTGTATCTGGATACCTTGCTGCTGGAGCCATGGCGCATCGGCGTGCTGTTTTCCTTCAGCCGGGCTTATTTCCTGGTGGATATGGAGGTTCCCTCCGCTTATGTGCAGTTTCTGCGCAGCATGCTGCCCAGCAAGACCAAGGCAGAGCTGTACACCATGCTGGGCTTGCAGAAACAGGGCAAGAACACCTTTTACCGTGATTTCATGCAGCATCTGCAGCACTCGAATGATCAGTTCATCATCGCCCCAGGTATCCGTGGCTTGGTGATGCTGGTGTTTACCCTGCCGTCTTATCCCTATGTGTTCAAGTTGATCAAGGACGTGTTTGGCGGCCCCAAGGAAGTTGATCGCGATACGGTAAAGCGCAAATACTGGCTGGTGAAACGGCATGACCGTGTCGGGAGGATGTCCGATACGCTGGAGTTCTCCAATGTGGCGTTCCCGCGCAGCCGGTTTACTGCCGAACTGATCGAGGAGCTACGCACGCTGGCCCCATCCATGATGGAGGAGGGGGAGGACAGCATTGTCATTCGCCACCTGTATATCGAACGGCGTATGAAGCCGCTGAACATGTACTTGATGCAGTGCGACGATACGGAAAAGGAACGCGTGATTCGCGACTATGGCCTGGCAATCAAGGAGCTGGCTTCCGCCAATATCTTCCCCGGTGACATGTTGTTCAAAAACTTTGGCGTGACGCGCTACGGACGGGTGATTTTCTATGATTACGATGAAATCGAGTACATGACGGACTGCAATTTCCGCAGCATTCCGCCGGCACCTAATCCAGAGATGGAGATGTCGGGTGAGGTATGGTACCCGGTGGCCCGCAATGATGTATTTCCCGAGGAGTTCGGCACCTTCCTGCTGGGAGATCCACAGGTGCGCAAGACCTTTCTTAAATATCACCGGGATCTGCTGGAGCCGCGCTTCTGGCAACAGCGTCAGCAGCGCATCAGGGATGGAGTGATCGAGGACTTCTACCCCTATCCCGAGGAAATGCGTTTTACCAATATGTGCACAGCCGCACAGAGGAAAGGCTGATTGTCCATGGTCCGGGTCCGGCTGCGGTTAAATGCTTTGGCAGAATAAAGAAAGGGAAGCCAGAGCTTCCCTTTTGATTTGAGCTGTGGTGTAAGACAGGCAGCAGGGGTCAATGGGCTGCAGCAAGGGGCAGGGCTGGCAGTTGGGACTCGAAATAGGCAAGTGGCCCGGCAGATGTAATGCCGATACAGAAGCAGTCGTCATTCCAGCGCGAAGAAGATGACTCACAGGTGTGTAGCAGTTCGAACAGGGTTTTTGCCTCGTTGAACAAGCCGCGTAAAGTCTGGCTGTTGCTCAGCCACAGGTGGATCTGCTTGGCCTGCGGGTGCTGACCGCGCAATTGAAGCCTGCCCATATCATCGCTTGCCAGGCAGATGGCTGGCGGAATGTGAATGCCACGCGCTTGCAGATCCTGCCGGGCGAGCAGCCCGACGTTGCCCAGCAGGGTACGTGCCTGCAATGACAGATTGTCGGCAAGGGTTGGGTTGGGTGCGGTGGACATGGCTGGCTGGATGAAGGGTTGCGAGCTGGGGGATTCGGTCAGTGGCATGGTTTTACTCCCGGAAGGTTAATACCTTGATGGTAGAAGGCCATGCGCGAATGGGAGTCTGATGATTGGCTGAGAATTTTCATTTTGATTGATGGTAAATTCCCTGCTGCATGCCGAGACGGCAGCATTATGCTGAACAGCAAACAGGGAGACCGAAGTCTCCCTGTTCTGGTTTTGCATGGGGTACTACTGGATCAGGAAGAACGCGGACTACAAATGTGGTCCTCGAAATAAGCAATGGGACCAGCGCTGGTCAACCCGATATGGAAGCAGGATGATTCGGGGAAGGTTTCACCTGCGGATTCAGTGGCACGAATGATTTCAAACAAAACTTCAACTTCTTTGAACAAGCTGGAAATTCTGGCATCGCTGGCAAGCCAGGTCAGGATGTCATCGGCCTGCGGATGATTGTTTTCCAGTGTCAGGCTACAGCCGGGGCAGCTGACCAGACTGATGGCCGGGGGCATGCTGATCTGACGGGCTGCCAGTTCTTCTTCCGCCTGGGCGGCGAAACGCGACAGTTGCTTTGAAGCTCTTTCACGAATTGCTTGAAGGGAAATGCTGCCATCATCTCCAGTATGACCAAACAGACGAATCAAGCCCGGATTGCTGGCAGTGCTCTGCGACGACATGATTTTTACTCCTGTTCTCTGGTTGTCATGATTTTTTCATCATAGAAGACCGCGGGAATTTTGCTGAATCATTTCAGCACTTTTTTCACTTGATAGAGAAAGTCGAGCGCCTGACGTGGTGTCAGCTCGTCCGGGTCGATTTCTTCCAGCATGTCCAGTGCCGGATTGGGCTCTATCTCTACTGCTGCAGTCATGGCTGGGGTGGCGGCAAACAGGTCGGGTTGAACCTTTGCCGCGGACTGGTTCTCCAGCTCCACCAGATAGCGTCGTGCTTCGCGGATGACCTTGGGTGGCACGCCCGCCAGTTGGGCCACGGCCAGGCCGTAACTCTGGCTGGCGGGGCCTTCGTCCACATGGTGCATGAAGACGATGCGGTCCTTGTGCTCGACAGCGGACAGATGGACATTGGCCACCGCCGGGTATTGTTCTGTCAGGGTGGTCAGCTCGAAATAATGGGTGGCAAACAGGGTATAGGCCTGGCTCTTTTCAATCAGCGCCTTGGCGATGGCCCATGCCAGGGCAAGGCCGTCGAAGGTGGAGGTTCCCCGGCCCACCTCGTCCATCAGCACCAGTGACTGGGCGGTGGCGTTGTTTAAGATATTTGCCGTCTCGGTCATTTCCACCATGAAGGTGGAGCGCCCGCCTGCCAGATCGTCGGAGGCACCGATACGGGTGAAAATACGGTCGATCTGGCCGATGACCGCACGGTTGGCCGGTACGAAGCTGCCGATATGGGCCAGCAGGGTGATCAGCGCATTCTGCCGCATATAGGTGGATTTACCGCCCATATTGGGGCCGGTGATCAACAGCAGCTTGCGCGCGTCGCTCAGTCGGGTGTCGTTGGCAATGAAGCGTTCCACTTCGGCTTCCACTACCGGGTGGCGACCTTCGATGATTTCCAGCCGGGTGTCGTTGACGAACGCCGGCTCAACGTAATTGTTGCTGCTGGCGCGTTCGGCAAAAGCAGCCAATACGTCAAGTCCGGCCACGGCCTGGGCAATCAGCTTGAGGTCGGGAATGGAGGGTGCCAGTTGATCCAGCAACTGCTCGTACAGCTGTTTTTCCAGCGCTAGCGAACGGTCTTGCGCCGACAGTGCCTTGTCTTCGAACTCTTTCAGCTCCGGCGTGATGTAGCGCTCGGCATTTTTCAGGGTCTGGCGGCGGCGGTAGTCATCCGGCACCTTGTCGCCTTGGGCGCGCGAAACCTCGATATAGAAGCCGTGCACGCGGTTGAATTCCACCTTGAGGGTGGTGATGCCGGTGCGTTCCTTTTCACGGGCTTCCAGTGCCAGCAGGAAATCGCCGCAGTCAGTCTGGATGGCACGCAGTTCGTCCAGGTCGGCATTGAGACCGTGGTTTATCACCCCGCCATCACGCAGAAAGGTAGCCGGTTCTGGCAGGATGCTGGCTGCCAGCAGGGTTTCCACCGGCGAGTTATCCGGCAGCAGGCGCGCCAACTCACCCAGCAGCGGGGCATCCAGGCTGGAGGCCAGTTGCTTGGCTCCAGTCAATGCCTTGAGTGAATCGCGCAGGGCGGCCAAGTCGCGCGGGCGAGCACTGCGCAGGGCAATGCGGGCGGTGATGCGTTCGATGTCGGCCACTTCGCGCAACTGGGCGTGGATGTCCTGATGCACCGGCAGCAGGGCACGTACCGATTCCAGCCGGCGTTGCAGCTTGTCGTGGCGGCGGATGGGGTGGTGCAGCCAGTGGCGCAGCAGGCGGCTGCCCATGCTGGTGGCGCAGGTGTCCAGCAAGGACGCCAGGGTGGGGGACGGTTCGCCGCGTATGGTTTCGGTCAGTTCCAGATTGCGCCGGGTGGCGGCGTCCATGCGGATCAGCTCGCCAGCGTCTTCCACCGCCAGTTGGGCGATGTGGGCCGGGTTCACGCTCTGGGTGGATTTGACGTATTCCAGCAGCGCACCGGCGGCACTGACGGCAACCGGCAGGGTATCGGCACCAAAGCCGGCCAGATCGTGAGTGCCAAAGTGGCGGGTCAGCGCCAGTTGGGCGGAGTCGTGGTCAAACTGCCAGGGTGGCAGCTTTTTGCGTGGGCAGTTGACCTGCTCGAAGATATTGAGGCCGCTATCGTCAGGCAAGACCAGTTCGGCTGGTTTTAGCCGTTCCATTTCGCTGGCGAATTCTTCCACGCTGGTTTGCATGATCTTGAATTCACCGCTGGCCATCGACAACCAGGCCAGGCCCAGCGTGCCCTTGATCATGTTGACCGCCAGCACCAGGTTGTCGCGCTTGTCGTCCAGCAGCGCGGCATCGGTAAGGGTGCCGGGGGTGACGATGCGTACCACCTTGCGTTCCACCGGCCCTTTGGCCAGCGCCGGATCGCCAATCTGTTCGGCAATGGCCACCGATTCGCCCATTTTCACCAGCCGTGCCAGATAGCCTTCGGCTGCATGGTAAGGCACGCCGGCCATCTTGATAGGGGTGCCGCCACTGCTGCCCCGTGTTGTCAGGGTGATATCCAGCAGGCGGGCAGCCTTTTCTGCATCCTCGTAAAACAGCTCGTAGAAGTCACCCATGCGGTAGAACAGCAGCTTGTCGGCATGCTGACTTTTAAGGGAGAAATACTGGGCCATCATTGGAGTGTGCTGGGGCGTGCTCATGCGCGTGGTGCTCTTATTGGTGCCGTTGGTGTGCAGATGACAACGCCCCGCAAGACGGGGCGTTGAAGCAAGGCTGCCGATTTTACCGTAGCCGTGGGGCGGTGTCAGGACGCTGTTGCCAGCGTACATTCTGCTGAAGTGGCCTGTTTGCCGTTTTTCCGCTGCCCTTACCGTTGACGCGCGTGGGACATGGTCGCTTTTTGTCATGCCTGCGTCACCTGGGCTCAGGATAATTTGCCGGTTTTGCCTTCTGATGGCGGTATGCATGACTATTTGGCGTGGCTGATGAAAAAACCGCAAACAAGGGCTGGCGCTGCCTGCGCCGCAGGCTAGTATGTCGGATGGATCTGCCGCCTTGCTGTGATCCTGGCCACGTAGCGCTGCCCGTTTACTCACTCTGATGGAGATAACCGATGTCCCAACTGCAAGCCCGTTCTGGCTGGCCTTATCCTGCACTACTTGCACACCGTGGCGGTGGCGCACTGGCACCGGAAAACACCGTGGCCGGCTTTCGTGCTGGACTTGCCTATGGATATCGGGGGGCGGAATGTGATGTGAAACTGTCGGCCGATAATGTGTGCTTCCTGCTGCATGATGACAGTGTGGATCGCACCAGCAATGGCCGTGGCCTGGCCGCCGAGCTCAGTATGGCGCAGCTGGTCTTGCTGGATGCCGGCAGCTGGAAAGGGGCGGCATTTGCTGGCGAGGCATTGCCCAGCTTTGCCAATGTGGCGGCCTGTTGTCGGGCGCATGGCATGTTGTTGAATGTGGAAATCAAGCCCTGCCCGGGGCGTGATGCAGAAACCGGCCGTATGGTGGCGCAAGAGGCTGCGCGCTTATGGGCCGGAGCGGCAGTACCGCCGCTGTTGTCATCCTTCAGCTTCGAAGCCTTGCAGGCCGCGCAGCAGGCTGAACCCGGACTGCCCCGTGCCTGGTTGGTGGAGGAGATTCCGGCAGACTGGCAGGACAGATTGCAGCAGCTGGACTGCATCGCCCTGCATTGCGATCACACGACCCTGAGCCCGGCTTTAGCGGCAGCCATCAAGGCGGCTGGCTACCAGTTGCTGTGTTACACGGTAAATGACGCAGCAAGGGCACGTGAAATCATGGCCTGGGGCGTGGACAGCGTGTGTACCGACCGGCTGGATTTACTGCAGCCAGCACAATGGCTGGCGGAGTGACGCGGTATGGCTGCTGATCTGGTGGAGTGGCTGGGCCTGTTGGCCGGGTGTCTGACTACCGTGTCCTTTTTGCCGCAGGTTTGGCTGGTGTGGCGCAAGCGCTCTGCCAGCGATATCTCACTGGGCATGTATCTGCTGATGTGTAGTGGCGTGGCCATGTGGTTGGCCTATGGCGTGCTGATCCACTCGCGGCCGGTGGTGCTGGCCAACGGCCTTACCCTGTTGCTGAGCGGCGCTGTGCTGGTGATGAAGCTGCTGTTTGACTTGCGTCGGCGCGGTATGTCGGCAAAGCAGCCGGGGACTGTCTAGAAGCTGGTCATTTGCAAGGCTTCTTCACGGTTGAAGTACTTGCGGAAAATTTTCAGCAGCGTGCCGTCCCGGCGCATGTTGTTGATTAGTTCACGCCAGCGTTCCTGCTGTTCCGGGGAGATGGTTTTTTTCGACATGATCAGACCATGCGGTGTCGGCTGGTCGTTGGTCTCCAGAATGCGTACCAGTTTGCTGACCTGGTATTTTTCCAGGTCGGAATAATCAAAAGGCTCGATGATGATGGCCTGGGTACGGTCCTGGCGCAGGTTCTGGTACAGCATGTCGTAGTCGTAACTCCCGACCAGTCTGCCGTTACGGTCCAGCTTGTCGACCAGCTGATTGATGGTGTCGCTGTAGCGGAAGCTGAGAATACCGCCCAGCTTCACATCGCTGCGGCTGTCAAATTCGCTCAGACTCTGGATGCCACTATCCTTGCGCACGATCAGACTGAACTTGTCGGCAAAATACCAGGCAAAGGCCGCGTAGCGTTCCCGTTCTTCATTGGTGATGCCGGACAGGCTGAAGTCCAGGTTGCCGACTTCCAGCAGCTTCCAGATGCGCGAGCGTGGCAGCAGGCTGACTTCTACCTTGCAGCCGCTACGCCTGATCAGCTCGTCAGCTACATCCTTGTCAATGCCGGTGCGTGTGCTGGCGTTGTACAGCAGGCCGTGTTCATGCAACGCCAGCGTATAGCTGCGGCTGCAGTCTGGTCCTGCGGCCTGCACCATGACGGAAGTGCACAGTAGTGCAGTCAGAATGACAGGCGGAAAGAATCTGGGCATTGGTGTGCTTTGCAGTCTGATTTTTGCTCAGAATAGCAGATACAGATTTAAGTGAAACGTCTTTGCCTTGTCATTACGCAGACAAGGCGGGCCAGGCTTGCTCCTGGCACCCATAACAGCGCCGTTGGCTAGCATGCGTCGGCATGCAATGTCCCTTGTCTCCCGGCGAGATTGCCTTGTTGACTGTCGTTTTCTCACCATGCCACTTTGCCGTTGTTGCTGGGGAAGGTTTTGTCTGTTGACCAACAGGAAAGAGTCAGGGCACTAAAATGGCGGAGCAGAAACAATCTGGCAGTATTAAGGAAAAACCAAAATTGCAGCGGTATGTTGTGCCGTGTATTCATGGCTGTGGTTTAAAATGCAATGGTTAAGAAATTTCCTATGCATTGTTAGGAATTTACATTGTCCTAAAGGATGGGTAATCCACAAGAATGTGCCCAGGAGTTCCATTCCTGTTCTCCCTGCCCACTCTTGCTAGGACTTGCTACCATGAAATCTCTGTTTGCTGCTGCTACTTCGATTGCCTTGTTTGGTGTTGTTCCTTTCTCGCAGGCATCCGCTGCCAACTTGAATGTTCAGGTATATAACCCCGGTGTGAAAGGTATTTTTGCAGTTTCCTCTGAAATAATTTATGGCGATAAAGAAGTTGTGCTGATTGATGCGCAGTTTTCTATTGCCGATGCCAATAATCTGGTGGAAAAAATAAAGGCAACTGGAAAGAAACTGACCACGGTTTATATCAGTCATAGTGATCCGGATTATTATTTTGGTCTGGAGGCTATTAAAAAAGCCTTCCCGGAAGTCCATGTGGTTGCCACGCCTGAAACGGTGGCAGCCATCCGTGCCAGCAAAGATGGCAAACTGGCTTTCTGGGGGCCGATTCTCAAGGAAAATGCACCCAAGCAAGTGTTTACCCCTGACGTGCTGCAAGGCAATTCCTTGACTGTAGATGGTAATAAACTGGAAGTGATGGGCTTGAAAGGTCCAACCCCGGATCGCAGTTATGTGTGGATTCCGTCCATCAAGGCAGTCGTCGGTGGTGTGGTGGTGATGGCTAATCAGCATGTCTGGATTGCCGATACCCAGACTGAGAAATCTCGACAGGATTGGCTGCAAACCCTGGCGGATATCGAAGCGCTCAAGCCAGCAATGGTGGTGCCGGGGCATTATATGCTGAATAAAGATGGCAGTCAGCCGTTTACTATTAAGTCCGTGCAGTTTACCCGTGATTATCTCAAAGCATTTGATAAAGAGGCAAACATAAGCAAAGACGCCGCTGAATTGATTTCAGCCATGAAAAAGCTATATCCGGGTCTGGCGGGTGACAGTCTGCTTGAGATGAGTGCCAAGGTAATCAAAGGTGAAATGCAGTGGCCGGCGGCGGAAGCAAAGCCTGCTTATCCGGCAGCTGGTAAAAAGGTGGCAGTCAGTTTTGGCGAAACCACTTTCGAACTGAATTTCCATGATGACAAGTCGATGAGCTATGTCGGGACTGCCGGCATGTTCAAGGGCATGGGGGATGATGTGCAATACACCGCGGTGCAGATTCGTCCGCAGGTTTTCATGGTGTACTGGCATGAACCCAAGACCGGTTCCAATGTGGTCCATGTCCAGGACTTCGAAAGCGGTATTGTCTATACCAATATTGCGCAAACGGATGGCCAGTTCTTGCACATGGATGGCAGATTGGCCGTGCAGAACGGATAAGATCGAGCAAGTAAAAAAACGGCAACCCGCGGGTTGCCGTTTTTGCTGCCTGCACCGAGGCAATGATTACTTGTTCAGGTGCGGCGCGATGGTAGCCAGCAGCTGGGCCAGCACCTTGGGGTTGGCGGCCACGATGTCACCGGACTCCATCCATTCCTGCTCACCGGTCAGGTCGGTGACGATGCCACCGGCTTCCTGCACGATCAGGCTGCCCGCGGCGATGTCCCACGGCTTCAGGTTCATTTCCCAGAAACCGTCCACGCGGCCGCAAGCCACATTGCACAGGTCAAGCGAGGCAGCGCCTTCGCGACGTACACCGGCCGTCTTGCCCAGCACGTCTTTGAGCATGCCCAGATACTGGTCGATATAGCTTTGGTCGGATACCGGGAAACCGGTGGCGATCACGCATTCATTCATCATGAAGCGCTTGGAAACACGGATGCGGCGGTCGTTGAGGAAAGCGCCAACACCGCGCGAGGCGGTAAACAGATCGTTACGGCTAGGGTCGTACACCACGGCCTGCTGCACCTGGCCCTTGTGCGCCAGGGCGATGGAAATGGCGTATTGCTGGTGGCCGTGCAGGAAGTTGGTGGTGCCGTCGATGGGGTCGATGATCCATTCGTACTCGGAGGAGCCCACGCCTTTGGCACCGGACTCTTCTGCTAGAATGGCGTGCTTGGGATACGCCTCGAGAATCATGTCCACGATGGCCTGTTCGGCAGCGCGGTCCACGTCGGTCACAAAGTCATTGTGCTTTTTCTTCTCAACACGAATGGTATCGAGGTTAAGCGACGCACGCTGGATTACACTGCCAGCACGGCGGGCGGCTTTAACCGCGATATTGAGCATCGGATGCATTGACGGCCTCTAGAACTTGAATGCAGATGCCAGCCTGCATGGCTCGACATCTGACAGTAACAATCTGGGTTAAGGAACAAAAAAAGCCGGCGCGGACGCGCGGGCTTTTTGATATGCCCGACATTTTAATGTGAAACTGCTGATGAATAAACCCCAAGTACCTGATTTTCTGAAAAACATTCGCGTTGTGTTGGCCAGACCCAACCATCCGGGCAACATCGGCTCCGCCGCACGAGCGATGAAAACCATGGGGCTGACCCGCCTTTATCTGGTTGAACCCAAGGTGTTTCCCAGCGATGAGGCCAATGCGCTGGCATCCGGCGCGGTTGACGTGCTGGAGAGCGCTACCGTGGTGGCGAGCCTCAGCGAAGCGCTGAGCGACGTCACCGTGGCCTGCGCGCTCACCAGCCGTCGGCGCGAGCTGACCACTCCCTTGTCCACCCCGCGCGAAACCACGCCGGAACTGGTGGCCCGCGCCCGCGATGGCGAGCAGGTGGCGCTGGTATTCGGCAATGAAACCTTCGGCCTGTCCATTGAAGAAGTGGAGCAATGTAACCGGCTGGTGACCATTCCGGGCAACCCGGATTACTTCTCGCTCAATCTGGCGATGGCAGTACAGGTGATGACCTACGAGCTGTTCAGCCACACCGAGGTGGATGTGGAATACCTGCGCCCGGAGAGCGAAACCGCCAGCCTGGGCGAGGTGGAGGGCTTCTGCCAGCATCTGGACCAGACCATGGACGCCATCGGCTATTACCGTCGCCGCAACAGTGAACGGCTGATGCGCCGCATGCGTGCACTGTTCAATCGTTCTGGCATGCTGCGCGATGAGGTGGACATCCTGCGTGGCCTGATGAAACAGATCCAGCGCGTGGCAGACGGCCATGAGCACGACGGCGAGTCCTGAGCGCAGTTTTTATCTGCCCTTCACGCAGCCAGCGCTGCGTGATCTGGCATTCCTGCTAACCGCCCCGGCCCCATGGGATAGTGGCAGCAATCTTTCACCACAGCGGCTGTTGGGCCGGGATGGCCCGGCCTTGCTGGCGGCACTGGAACAGGACCCCGCTCCGCTCAATGCCTGGCTGGCCGCCCAGCCCTGCCGACGCCTGGGCCACTATGCCGAGCGCCTGCTGGCCTTCTGGTTTCAGCTGGCACCACATATCGAGCTGGTGGCAGCTAATTTGCCAGTATCTGATGCTGGTGGCCGTACGGTGGGGGAGTTCGATTTTCTGGTCCGGCTGGATGGCGAACCGCTGCACGTGGAAACCGCCAGCAAATTCTATCTGCAACTTGGGCGTGGCCCGGACACGCTGATTGGCCCCAGCCTGCGTGATGCCTGGCTGCTCAAGGCCGCCAAATTGCAGGCGCAACTGCGTCTGGTGCATCACCCCGCTGCCCGGCGGGTGTTACCTGCGGGCTTTGCCGACTGTGCCAGTCAGGCAAGGCTGGCCGGCTGGTTCTTCTACTCACAGATGTTGGCACCGCAGCCTCCGCTGGCTGCTGATCAGCTGCAAGGCTGGATCAGCCCGGTATGGCAGGACTGGCCCAGTTGCAGTCCGGCCTCGCGCTGGATTTGGCTGCCCCGCTTGCAGTGGCTGGCTCCGGCACGTGTAAGGGACGATACCGTGCGCGAGCAGCACAGCTTGCGTCAGGAGTTGCTGCAGGCGGCGGTGCCGCAGTTGGTGGCAGAACTCCTGCCGGTGGGCGATGGCTACTGGGAAGAAGTGGCGCGCGGCTTTGTGGTACCTAGCGGCTGGCCGGAGCAGGCGGCCTTGCAGCAGCTGTTGGCCAGCATGGCCGGGTGCAGCCTCGGATGAAACAGTTGCTGATTGTGCATGCCAGCCAGACTGGCCATACCTTGCAGTTGGTCGAGGCCTTTTGTCGCCCCTTGCTTGTTCTGTCGACGGAGTTGCAGTTGTGCCGCATGCCGGCACAAGAGGCCACGCTGGACGACTTGCTGAGTGCGGACGGCATTGTGCTGGCAACGCCGGAAAATTTCGGCTATATGGCTGGCAAAATGAAGGATTTTTTCGACCGGACTTTTTACCCGGCACAGGGGCTGACCGCGGGCCTGCCCTATTTGATGCTGGTGTCGGCGGGGACGGATGGACAGGGCGCGATCCAGTCCATGCGCCGTATTGCTACCGGGTATGGCTGGAAAGAAGTATTACCGCCGGTGCTGGCCTGCGGTGAAGTCACGGCGGAGCATCTGGCGGCCGCAGAGCAGCAGGGGGAATACCTGGCTGCCGGTATGCTGATTGGCCGCTGGTAGGCTCAGTTAGCGCACCGTCGCCAAAAGGTGTAGGTCTTCCGGTGAATGGTCGATTCTTGCCCGAAGGGGCAAGATGCAAAAAGGGCGATGCGCCGCTTGCCGCAGCCATCGCCCCTGGAGTGAAGTGCCTGCTTACACGCCGTTGGCGTGGGTGCAGCCGGAAATCAGGTCTTTCAGCGCATCTGCCTTGATCAGCTGGATGTGCTTGTGGTCTACGCTCAGCCAACCTTGCTGCTGGAATTTCGACAGGGTACGGCTGACGGTTTCCAGCTTGAGGCCAAGGAAGCTGCCGATTTCTTCACGGCTCATGCGCAGAATGAAGTCATTGGCAGCAAAACCACGGGTAGACAGGCGCTGTGACAGATTCAGCAGGAAGGCAGCCAGACGTTCTTCTGCCTTCATGTTGCCAAGCAGCAGCATGACGTTCTGGTCACGCACGATTTCGCGGCTCATCAAGCGGAAAAAGTGATGCTGCAGGCTGGGGATGTCACGGCCCAGGCTTTCCATGCGGCCAAATGGCAGTTCGCATACTTCGCTGTCTTCCAGCGCGATGGCATCGCAACCGTGGACGTTGGAGGAAATACCGTCCAGGCCCATGAGTTCGCCGGACATCAAAAAGCCGGTAACCTGCTCGCGGCCATCCTGGCTGGCGACGCTGGTCTTGAAGAATCCGGTGCGCACGGCAAACAGCGATTTGAATGCCTCGCCGCTGCGGAACAGGTACTCGCCACGCTTGAGGCGGCGGCTCTGACGGATCACGGCATCCAGCTGTGTCATTTCGTCGCGGTTCAGCCCGATGGGCAGGCAGAGTTCGCGCAGGCTGCAGTTGGAGCAGGACACCTTCAGTGCGTGCAGAGTGTGTTGGTTTTGGTCTGACATCGAGTGTTTTGTACAACCCTGTAAAGAAGCTTGACCCTTGTCAAAGCGGAATTCACACGTTTTCCGCAAATTTACCAGTCCACCTGACGTTTGACTATCAATACCCGACGACATGCACACCACCCATCCGTTTTCGCCTACCCACTGTGAGTTCGACCGAGAGTTGATCGAACGTCTTGATGGCTCAGGCCCAAGATACACTTCTTACCCGACCGCAGACCGGTTTACCCCGGCGTTTGGCGAGAAGGACTATAAACACTGGCTGAAGCAACGCCACCTGGGCATGCATCAGAACGCAATATCATTGTACGTTCACATCCCGTTCTGCAACACGGTTTGTTACTACTGCGGCTGTAACAAAATCATCACCAAGGACAAAACCCGCGCCGACCGCTATCTCGACTATCTGGAAAAAGAGATCAAGCTGGTTGCCGCCTCCCTTGGCTGTCGGGAAAAACTCATCCAGCTGCACTTTGGTGGCGGCACGCCGACCTTCCTGTCCGACGAGCAGTTGGACCGGTTGATGACAATGCTGCGTGCGCACTTCGATTTTTTGCCGGAGGGAGAATATTCCATCGAGATCGACCCGCGCAAGGTCGGTCGCGAGACCGTGCATCATCTGGCGCGCCTGGGTTTCAACCGCATGAGCGTGGGCATCCAGGACTTCGATCCGCAGGTGCAGCAGGCGGTAAACCGGGTGCAGAGCGAGGAGGAAACGGTAGCGGTGATAGAAGCAGCGCGCGAGGCCGGTTTCAAGTCGGTCAGCGTTGATCTGATCTATGGCCTGCCGCTGCAGACGCGTGAATCACTCAAACGCACGCTGGACAAGGTGATTGCCATTGGTCCGGACCGGCTGGCGCTGTACAACTATGCCCACCTGCCCACCGTATTCATGCCGCAGCGGCGTATCAACGAAGCTGATCTGCCGCTGCCCAGCACCAAGCTGGATATCCTGCAGGACGCGGTTAAGAGCCTTGCCGATGCCGGCTATGTCTTTATCGGTATGGACCACTTTGCCAAGCCGGAGGACGATCTGGCCATTGCGCTGCGTCAGGCCCGTCTGCAGCGTAATTTCCAGGGCTATTCCACCCATGCCGATTGCGACATGATCGGCCTTGGCGTGTCTTCCATCGGCAAGGTTGGCCCCTGTTACAGCCAGAACGAAAAAGACGTGGACAGCTATTACGCAGCGCTTGATGAAGGCCGGCTGCCGGTGATGCGCGGCATGGTGCTGGATCAGGACGACATCCTGCGCCGTGGCATCATCCAGGCGCTGATGTGTCGTTTCTCCTTGTCGGTAGAGGCGATCGAACAGGTGCACGGCATCAATTTCGCCGATTATTTTGCCGCCGAGCTGCCTGCCATCCGCGAGTTCCACAAGCAGGGTCTGCTGACTTTTGATGGTGACTTCCTGATGGTTGAGCCCAAGGGACGCTTCCTGATCCGCAATATCGCCATGCTGTTTGACCGTCACCTGCGAGAACGTGAGACCAAGGCACGATATTCGAAGACAATTTGATGTATTGATCCCTGTTTTCCAAGGGGAATCCCTTAAAAAAACAGGGAAAAAAGCCCGCTTTTAGCGGGCTTTTTGTTTGAAAAGTGATGGTTTTTTACAACACATTACGATTGATGATCAGCGTCATCCTCAGGGCTAGGCTCCACTTGCAGCCCTTTGGGCTGGCGATGCAGGCGAATGATGGCCTCGCCGGTGGGGCTGGCCATGATGTTACGCAGGGTGTAACTGTCCAGGGTGCTGAAAAATGCCTGCATTCCAACATCCAGCAGTGCCTTCAACTGGCAGTCCTGCCGTAGCGCACAAGGCGGCTCGGCGCAGTCGATCAGTGGAGCATTGCCTTCGAGCACCCGGATGATTTGCCCCAGGCGGTAATGCTCGGGCGGCTGGGCCAGCGCCAGCCCGCCACCCTTGCCGCGGCTGTTGTTCAGCCAGCCTTGCTGGCCCATGAAATGCACCACCTTCACCAGATGATTGCGCGACACGGCAAAGCGTTCGGCAATCTCGCTGATGGTGACCGGCTGGGCGCGGTCGCGGTGCGTCAGATACATCAGCACGCGCAGGCCAAGATCGGTAAATCGGTTCAGTTGCATTGGGCGGGAAGGCGGGGTGGACAGTGCCGCGCAGGATACTCCGCACGGCGCTGCCTCACAATGCGCGATGACAAACAAACTACGAGCAGGCGGTAGGCCGCTGGCAGCCGCCCGTCAGGACGGCCAGACCAGTTGCGGTGCGCCTTTCCTAATCGGCCGCGATGGCGTTGGAGCCGAACACTTCCATATGAATGCGGTCGGCCAGGACACCGGCATCACGCAGCTGGCGTCGTTGTTGCTGCATGAAAGCAACCGGACCGCACAGGTAGTAGTCGGCATCCTGCTGCAGCGCATGCGCCTGAATGGCGGCGGCATCAATACGGCCAGCCTGATCGAAATCCTTGCCGGCTTTTTCGCTGGCCGATGGTGTTTCATAGAACACGGCCTGTTGCAGCTGCGGGTAGCGCTGCACCAGCGCGCTGACCTCCTGTTTCATGGCATGTACCTGGCCATGACGCGCGGCGTGCAGGTAGCGGATGGGACGCTGGCTACCGCTTTCCACCAGATGCTTGAGCATGGACAGCAGCGGAGTCTGGCCTACTCCGGCGCTGATCAGCACCACCGGGGTATCGCGATCCTGATGCAGCACGAAGTCACCGAACGGCGGCGAAACCTGCAAGATGTCGTCCTCTTGCAATGCCGTGTGTAATTGACCTGACACCTTGCCCGCCGGTGCATCACCCTGGGCAACTTCACGTTTTACCGAAATGCGCAGCCAGTCCTTGCCGGGTGCATCAGACAGGCTGTATTGACGCGGTTGACTCAGGCCCCACTCGGGAATGAAGCGCTGTACCGATACATACTGGCCCGGCTGGAAGTCGGGCAGGGCACCACCATCGGCTGCCTGCAGGTAAAACGAGGTGATCTCCGTGCTTTCCTGCTGTTTTTTCACCACACGGAACGGACGCCAGCCGCTCCAGCCGCCTGGCTGGGTGGCTGCGCGCTGATACAGGCTGCTTTCCAGATTGATCAGCAGGTCAGCCAGTTGCTGATAGGCTGCAGCCCAGGCATCCAGCAGGCTGTCCGGGGCGGCTTCTTCACCCAGCACTTCGCGGATGGAGGCCAGCAGATGCTTGCCGACGATGGGGTAGTGCTCGGCACGGATACCCAGGCTGACATGTTTGTGCGCCACGCGTTCCAGCACCGGCAGCAGTACTTCGGGGGCGTCGATGTGCTCGGCATAGGCAGCCACGGCCATGGCCAGTGCCTGCTGCTGTTGGCCGGCATGCTGGTGCCCCTGATTGAAGATGTTTTTCAGTTCCGGATTGTGTTGGAACATGCGCTGGTAGAAGTGGCTGGTTAGCAGCACACCATGCTGTTTCAGGATGGGGGCGGTGGATTTGACGAGCTGGCGGATTTCGCTACTGAGCATGGTGGATCCTTAAGGTGTGTGTTAAATACATTTTATTGGGCGAGTTTGAAGTCTCGACACAACGCGTTTGGGAAAATTAAAGTGTATTTGCAATACATTTTATACGGAGTAATACCACACCGGCAAGTACTGCTTATTAACCATAAAAGGGAGATGGATTTGCTTGTTGCGATGCGAAATGGTGGCGCTATAAACAAACAATACGTTTTACCGAATGACCGCTGTTTTGCTTGTTGCCAAGGAGTTTTGCATGCTTCGCTACTGTTCACGCCGGATGCAGCGTTTGAGCTACCCCACCCGTTTTGCCCTGATTGGGGCCGTATTTGTTGTTGCGCTGGCATATCTCACCTACGGCTTGTACCGCAGCAATCAGGACAGCGTGGATTTTTCCAGCAAGGAGCGCGTGGGCGTGCAGTATCTGCAGCCAGCCATGTCCTTGCTGCTGGCTCTTGAGCAAGCACAGACCGCAGCTGACAGCGGAGGGAAGGTGTCCGACGCCTTGCAACAGCAATGGCAGGCGCTGCAGCAGACACATACCGCATTGAATGCGCAGTTACAGCTTGATGCGGGCTGGTCGGCCCTGGATGCTTCCTGGAAGAAGCTGCAGGCTGCGCCGCAGCCAGCAAACTATCAAGCCATGGCCAACAGCCTGGTAGACCTGAGCGGCATGGCCAGCGACCAGTCCAATCTGACGCTGGACCCGGACATTGATACCTTCTACCTGATGGATATCCTGACCGTGCAGTGGCCTGTCTGGCTGACCCGCACCACACAGGCCAACGGCCTGCTGCAAGTATCCGCAGGGCAGCCGCTGCCTGCCGCCGCCAGGGACAAAGCTCTGGGACTGGCTCCGCAAATCAGCGAGAGCTTGCAGAACATGCAGCATGATCTGGCAAAGGCCGTGGAGTATAACGCCACGCTGAAATCCGGCTTTGCCGGCCTGGATGAGAAACTGGCGGCACAAACCAGGGCAAATGCGGGTGAACTGGCCAAGGCCATCGGTGGGCAGCCCTACCGCCCAGCTGGTCTGCAGGCCGCGAGCCTGGACGTGGCGGGGCAATTCCAGCAACTGGCCTTGAGTCGTCTGGACAGCCTGCTGGATGCGCGGATTGCTCGCATCCAGTGGCAGAGGAATGTGTACCTGATCTGTGCTGGTCTGGCCTTGCTGGTAACAACTGCCTTGTTCATCACGCTGTACATGTCGATTACCGCACAACTGGGTGGTGAGCCATTCTATGTACAGGAAGTGGTGGCGCAGATTGCTGCCGGACGGCTGGATACCAGCATTACCTTGCTGGCGAATGACGACTCCAGCCTGCTGGCGGCCATCCGCCAGATGCGCAACCAGTTGCGCGATACGGTCAGCCAACTGGTGCAGACATCGCAGCAACTGGATGGTGCTGCTCATGATGTTGCCGAGGGAGCCAGCCTGGTGGCCAGCAGCAGCGATCGCCAGTCCGAGGCGGCCTCCAGCATGGCCGCTGCGGTGGAGCAACTGAGCACCAGCCTGTCGATGAGTGCCGAACGTTCGGTGGAAGCCAACGCTCTGTCGCGCTCGGCGGTGGACGAATCAGGTAGTGGTACCCAGGTTATCCAGGGTGCCGGGCGCAGCATGCAGAGCATTGTGCGTGAAATCTCGACCATATCGGAAACCATCCAGGAACTGGGAAGACAGTCGGAATCGATTGTCAGCATTGTGGATGTGATTCGAGATGTGGCGGATCAGACCAATCTGCTGGCCCTTAATGCCGCCATCGAGGCTGCACGGGCCGGTGAGCAGGGACGCGGCTTTGCCGTGGTGGCCGACGAAGTACGCAAGCTGGCAGAGCGCACCGCCAACTCCACCACCGAAATCGGCGGGATCGTGCAGCAAATCCAGCACACAGCACGGCAGGCGGCGGGCAATATGCAAAGCGGCATGCAAACGGTGGAAGCCGGCCAGCAACATGCCCAGGATGCGGGCGCTGCCATTGTTTCCATCCAGCAGCAGATTGATCAGGTACAGCAGGCGGTGGCAGAAATCCAGATGGCTTTGAACGAACAGAGCCATACCAGCCAGGTACTGGCCAAGAATGTGGAGCAGGTGGCACAGATGTCGGAGGAAAACAGCCGGGCAATGAAGGGGACGGCAGAAACGGTGGGACAGTTGAAGGGCTTGTCCGAACAGCTGAGTGTGCTGGCCAGGCGTTTTACCGTGTGATCAGGCCGGGCTGAACAAAGTGAAAGGCCGCTGGGAAGCGGCCTTTGTCATGGTGGGCTGGCGAGAAAAACTGCCGGGTACATCATCCTCCCGGGTGGATTCAGCAGCCTGGGTTGGCAGGTGCTGATCGACCCAGTCCAGATCATCCAGTTCGGCCAACATGGCCTGACGGGCATTCTGGCGCTGCCCGGAGCGGCTGCTGCGGTGGGCGCCGCCCTTTTTCAGCAAGGGTGAGCAGGCGTAGGGATTACGCGGTTTCAGGGTGTGCATTTTCAATCTCCATGAAGACGGCTGCGGTGCAGCCGCTAAACCCCTTCTCGCTTTCATTTAAGAAAGAGAGGCCCCCTTACAGGGTAAGGGCGGGGGGATAGGGAATAGATGGAAAGGCTGTGGAATGAGTCACTTCATCGAAAGGCCCGGCTTTGCCGGGTCCGGTGACATCGTACCAAATCACTTTGTCAGCAGCCTGAACAGCCGCTGCATGGCATTGTAGAAAGTGCGGCGGCGCAGTCAAGCGCCGCATCATCCTTCCACCTTCCACGACATCCCTCAAAATCAATGGGCGGCAGGCGTGCTGGCAGTCGGCCAGGGGAAATCCTCCGTACCCATCAGCCGTACCGGCTGTTTGCCAGCGGTAAAGTAAGCAGCCTGTGAGCGCGGCAGCGGCGTGCGGCCGCGAATGGCATCGGCCAGCTTCTCCGCCATCATGATGACCGGCGCATTGAGGTTGCCGGTGGTGACGCGCGGCATGATGGAGGCATCCACCACGCGCAAGCCCTCCACGCCGTGCACCAGGCCGTCCTTGTCCACCACCGCCATGTCGTCGTAGCCCATCTTGCAGGTACAGGACGGGTGCAGCGCGGTTTCGGCATGTTCGCGCACGAAGGCATCGATTTCGGCATCGCTCTGAATCTTCATGCCCGGCTTGATTTCCTCGCCACGGAATTCGTCAAACGCCTGCTGGGCGATGATTTCCCGTGTCAGCCTTACCCCGGCGCGGAACTCCTGCCAGTCCACCGCATGCGCCATGTAATTGAACTGCAGCAAGGGTTTGACGCGCGGGTCGCGGCTGGCCAGCCGCACAAAACCGGTGCTGGGCGAGCGCATGGAGCCGACATGGCACTGGAAGCCGTGTGCCTTTACCGGATTGCTGCCGTCGTAATTCATCGCCAGCGGAATGAAGTGGTATTGCAGGTTGGGCCAGGCAAACTCGGTGCTACTGCGGATGAAACCACCGGCCTCGAAATGGTTGGTGGCACCCAGGCCGGTGCCGTTCAGATACCACTCCACGCCGATGGGCGGCTTGTTCCACCATTGCAGCGCCGGGTAGATGGAAACCGGCTTGGTGCAATGGTATTGCAAATACATTTCCAGATGGTCTTGCAGGTTCTCGCCCACGCCGGGCAGGTGTACCACGCTGCTGATGCCATGTTGCTTGAGCTGGTCGGCATTGCCCACGCCGGAGCGCTGCAACAGCTGCGGGCTGGCAATGGCACCGTTACAGACGATGACTTCGCGCCGCGCTTCGGCCTGATGCAGGGTTCCGCCTTGCAAATAGCTCACGCCCACCGCACGGTTGCCGGCAAAGCGGATCTGGTCGGCCAGTGCACGGGTTTTTACCGTGAGATTGGCGCGGGTGCGCGCCTGGTCCAGATAGGCCAGCGAGGTACTGCAGCGGCGGCCGGATGGCGTGGTGGTGCGGTCCATCGGCCCGAAGCCTTCCTGGCGGTAGCCGTTGAGGTCGTCGGTTCGCGGGTAACCGGCCTGCTCGCCTGCTGCAATAAAGGCCTGATACAGCGGGTTGTTGTCCGGCCGTGGCGTGGTGACATGCAGCGGGCCAGCGGCACCGTGGAAGTCATTGGCACCCTTGTCGTAGCTTTCCGCCTTGCGGAAATAGGGCAGGCAGTCCAGATAGCTCCAGTTTTCCAGCTCCGCGTTTTCCGCCCAGCCGTCAAAGTCCAGCGCATTGCCGCGGATGTACACCATGCCGTTGATCAGCGACGAACCACCCAGCCCCATGCCCCGGCCCTGGGTCATGATGCGGTTGCCCATGTGGGGTTCCGGCAGCGTGGTGTAGGCCCAGTTATAGGTGGTGCCTTGCAGCGGGTAGGCCAGCGCCGCCGGCATCTGGGTGCGCCAGTCCAGCCGCCAGTCCGGCCCGCCGGCTTCCAGCAGCAGCACGCTGACATCGGCATCTTCGGTGAGGCGGGCAGCCAGCACACAACCGGCAGAACCGGCCCCGACGATGATGTAATCGAACTGTTGCGACATGGGTGCTCCTTGCTACGGATGGTTCAGACAAGACAAGGGCAGGCCGTGAGGTCTGCCGTTATCGTGTGGATGACAGGGTGAGCCGCCTGGCGCGGCTGACAAGCGCGCAGCGTCTCTGCGGAAACGCTGCAACAGGAATTCTGCTGGCAGCACTCAGGCGTAAGGACTGGCCACCCCGGTCAGCTCCACATACACGCTCTTGCGCTGGGTGTAGCAGTCGATGGCGGTAAGGCTGTTTTCATAGCCCAGGCCGGATTCCTTGTAGCCACCAAACGGCATTTCAATCGGCGTGATGTTGTAGTTGTTGATCCAGCACACCCCGGCTTGCAGCTTGGCCACCACGCGGTGGGCGCGTGCCAGGTCGCGGGTGAATACCCCCGCCGCCAGCCCCAGCCGGGTGGCATTGGCCCGCTGGATCACTTCCGCCTCGTCGTCGAACACCAGTACCGACATCACCGGGCCAAAGATTTCCTCGCTGACAATGCGCATGTCGTCGCGGCACTGGTCGAAAATGGTGGGGGCAATAAACCAGCCTGCCTCGCAACCCGGCACAATCACGCGCTGGCCACCGGCGGCCAGCACCGCACCTTCGCTCTGGCCGATGTCGATGTACTTGAGCACGCTTTGCGCATGGCTGGGCGAAACCTGTGCGCCCACCTGGGTGTCCGGGTGCATCGGGTCGCCAATCTTCAACAGCGCGGTGCGTTCTTTCAGACGCTGCATGAAGGCGGCGTGAATGCTGCGCGCCACGAACACGCGGGTGCCGTTGGTGCAGATTTCGCCCTGGGTGTAGAAGTTGGCCAGCATGGCGGCGGACACCGCCTGTTCGATGTCGGCATCGTCAAAGATGATCAGTGGCGACTTGCCGCCCAGCTCCATGGTGACGCGCTTGAGCGTGCCTGCCGCGTCTTTCATGATGGCCTTGCCGGTATCCACCGAGCCGGTAATCGACACCTTGGCCACGCGTTCGTCGGCAATCAGCTGGCGCGCTACCGACGAGCTGCCCTGAATCACGTTGAACACGCCATCCGGCACCCCGGCTTCGCTGTAGATTTCCGCCAGCAGGGCCGCGCTCATCGGCGTCATGCCCGACGGCTTGTAAATCATGGCATTGCCACAGGCCAGCGCCGGGGCGGATTTCCAGCAGGCAATCTGGATGGGGTAGTTCCACGCGCCAATGCCCAGGCACACGCCCAAGGGCTCGCGCCGGGTATAGGCAAACGCCCCTTTCAGCGGGAAATGTTCGCCGTGAATCCCGGCGGCCATGCCGGCGAAGTATTCGATGCAGTCCGCGCCGGACAGCACATCCACCACCTCGGCTTCCTGGATGGGCTTGCCGTTGTCGCGCACTTCCAGCTCGGCCAGTTCGCGGTTGCGCGCACGTAGAATGCCCACCGCCTTGTTCATGATGCGGCCGCGCTCGGCACCGGTCATCTCGCTCCACACCGCAAAACCGGCCTCGGCGCTCTTGACCGCCAGTTCGGCCTCGGCCGCGCCAGCCTGCTGCACCTTGCACAGCAGTTCGCCATTGGCCGGGTTGAAGTTGTCGGCCAGCGGCAGGGCCGGATTATCGATATAGCGACCGCCGATATAGCTTTTCAGGATGCCATCTTGCACGTTGTCTTCCTTGTGTTCTGGGTGGGGCATTGCCCGTGATGCCGCTCATTGAGCCACGACGGCAGACGCCTTGCGTGTCAAAAGCCGACATGGGGGCCAATTGTGGCGACATGACAGGGGGATTATGGGCATCCATCCTGCCTGGGTGGCTGGCGGACTGCCAATGTTTTTCCAGGCGGTGCTGGCCAAGCAGGGGCCGGTACTCCTGCGCGGGCTGGCGCATTATCGAGATTATTCAGAGGTTATTTGTGAAAAATCTTTTGATAATCAATATATTGTGAGTATTCGTAAAAATTTGATCATATATTCTGGGTAGAGCCAGCCCTGATAAAACCGTGAGGCAGGCTTACCACCAGGAGGCAGCATGATCAGACTATTTTTGATATTGGTAACACTGTGTTGGTTGACTGGCGCAGCAGCAAACTGTGCACCCTGGAATGCCACGGGCCTGAGTTTTTTTACCATCAATTTTCCACAAGGGACGACACCGATTGTTGTGCCGGAAAACCAAGCCATTTTCACACCTTTGGGTGGTTGGTCACCTACAGTAGCGGTGGGGGGACCGCGTGGTATGGCTGCCTGTGCCCAATTGCAGCTGGACGACTCTAATAGTCAGCCGGTCAGGGTGATGCTGAGCAGCGGGCTGGGTGGACTACCGGTTGGCAACTACAGCGAAGGCGGTGTCACCTACCCGGTGTATCCGGCTTTTGTTGGTTCGGAAGTGGGCTATGTGCTGCGTTACAGCCTGGGTGGGGCTGCCCCTCTTGTTGTGGGTGGCGCGGAAGCCAGCTTTACCCCAGCCCCCAGGCAAACCACGATTGACGGCTATATCTCTGCCAGATTTATCAAGATCAGCCCCCGTATGTCTAACTACTACGTTCCTGCACTATCCCTGCCTATTCAGGTCAATATCACCGCGCAGTCGGTAGGTGGCGGGGATGAAACCATCATAGCGAGTACATCTATCAATACCAGTGGACTTTTTATACAACGTCGTACTTGTGATACCGCCATGCATGGCTCTTCAGTCAACTTGCCCACTATTTCCAGCCTCAGCCTGCCCGTCAGTGGCAGTACTGCCGGTAGAACTTATTTTTCTTTTTCGTTTAACTGCCCCGTTTTGCCGGAGGCCAATATCTACGTTACTTTCACTGACAACACTAATCAGGGCAATACCAGCAATATTCTCAGCCTTGGGCCGGAATCCAGTGCACAGGGTGTCGGTTTGCAGATATTGCATAATTTGCAACCGGTGCGCTTTGGTCCCGATTCCAGCGAAGCAGGTAATACCAATCAGCTGTGGTTAGCCAATATGAGCGGTGGCTACCAAACTTTCCGCTTTTATGTGGAATATATCCGTGTCAGTAATCAGCCAGTGAGTGCCGGAAACGTGATTGCACGTACCACCTTTACCATGAGTTATCAGTAGGTATGTTGATGAATAGGTAAATTCACGATTTTCCATTTTTAAACCAATAATTTATTACGTTAAATACCACTTCTATCGGGAGCTTGGCCGGTGTGCTGTTTATCCAGCCATTGCGCATGATTTGGACAAGGGGCTGCCGATAAGCCAATTGTGGAGCCGATTTGACACCAAAATATATCCGCAAACATTAATGCCATGTGTTAACGCTGTGGGGGAGCTCGCCCTGCTTGCGCCGCCTCCGCCCGCCACGCTTGTTTTTCCATGCGTTTGGCCAATTGCTGGTAACAGGCACTGGCCAGGCGCAGTAGCTCGCCATTGTTGCAGGCCAGCCCGTCCGGCCCGGCAATGTGTTGTGCCAGTGCCTGCAAGGACGTTGCGCTGCTGTTGAGTGCCACCAGTCGGCCATGGGCATGGCGGCGCGGGTGGCTGGCAGTGTAGTTGAGTGTCAGCAGCCAGTGGCTGTGCTGCCAGTTGCTGCCGTGTTCCAGCACCGCTTTGAGTACGGCATGGCTGATCTGCTGTCCGGCCTCGGCCGCCATGGCCAGCGCCTGTTCCCAGCGCGGGGCATCGGGTGGCAGTTGCTGCAGGGCAGGCAGTACCTGTTGTTGCAGCCAGCGTTGCAGTTGGCGGGCGGCAGGGCGTTTGCTTTGTTGCAGTGCGCGTTGCAAGGCAGTTTCTGGCCAGCCGCATTGCGGGCTGTCGTGTTGCGGCAGGGTGAGGGCGCAGCCGGGGTATTCGGCCAGTTGCTGTTGCAGCTGGTGGCGCAGGCGGGGTGGAGAGAGGGCGAGGATGTCGTCCGCCAGCAGGCAGCAGTGGCCGTGGTGGAGCAGCACCCGGACGGGTTTGCCTTGGTAGTACAGCGTCAGGGGCGGGGCCTGGGGGATGTTGGGGTCGGGATGCGTCATGGTTCTGCCCTCCTTTGAACAATGAAGGCTGCCACGCACGCAAGAAAACGCGGGTGGCAGGCCAAAGCGGGGTTGGCGAACCGGCAGCACCACCATTGACCGGCAGACCGTATAGGTCTCCCCGCCTGGCCTGCCATTGGAGGAGACAGACGCAAGCAGAAAAAGCCGCTTTGACACGGCTTTCCCGGTGGGTGCAGATCAGGTCGCCAAACCTGGCTGCGTTTGAACACGCAACGGGACAAGGCTAATCAGCACCACCGGGGACAGCAAGGGTAGAGGGACGGGGAAACACTGGCAAGAGGTGCAGGTAAGGGGCTTGTTTTGATGTCTGCTTCCACGCGGCGGACGGGAAGGAGGGCTTGCCTGGCCAAGCCCTCCTTCACCTCCAAGGCCACCCCGGCAAGCATGGCCTGCGGCTGCCCGACAGGTCCCGTCCGGGGCGAGGCGCGCCTGAACTCGCGATTTGCTAACGTCCAATCGCTCAAACAAAGCAGGCGCTTACTTAACTCGCCCCGGCCACCTGTCGGCATGCTTGACGGGGCAGGTGGGCGCGTTGGTGCGGTAGTTTTCCAGCCGAGAAAATGGATTTATTCGAGAGCGTTTCGCGGTGGATCGCCCCTGCGGGGCATCCACCCTACGGGGTAGGTACGTAGGGCGGAAGCCCCAGCCTGACCGGGGCGTTCCACCGCAAGACATCCATCGCCCAAAAATTTCGAAAGCAGCACAGTCATTTTCTGCCCTGAAACACTTGCATCTGTGCTGATGACGCATGTCGGTGGGATGTCATATCACATTCGCAGTATTTGCTGCTGTAATAACAAAGTTATAACATTGGCTGATGGCGCTGCCTGCGCACATACAAGGAGTA
This sequence comes from Aquitalea sp., assembly GCF_030150775.1. NCBI lineage: Bacteria > Pseudomonadati > Pseudomonadota > Betaproteobacteria > Neisseriales > Chromobacteriaceae > Aquitalea > Aquitalea sp. Next base: position 29,265 of record NZ_JASLFG010000054.1, on the reverse strand, counting down.
AGTGATGAAAGCCATGCTAAGGAAAATGGGTAACTCGCAGGGAATCATCATCCCCAAGGCGCTGATTACCCAGTTCGGCTTTGACGGCGAAGTCGAAATGACGGTGACGCCAGAAGGGATCATGCTGGCCAAACCCAAAGAACAAGTCCGGGCAGGCTGGGCGGCAGCCAGTCAGGCATTGGCAGAGGCCGGAGACGATGGGCTGGTTTACCCGGAATTTGGCAATGAGGGTGATGAGGCGCTGAAATGGTGAGGCGAGGTGAAGTCTGGCTGATCAATCTTGACCCGACCGTGGGTAGTGAAATACGAAAAACGCGTCCCTGTGTAGTAGTGTCGCCAGCTGAGATGCATGACTATCTGCGCACTGTCATCGTTACACCCATGACTACCGGCAGCAAACCAGCACCATACCGGATACCGCTTACCTTTCAGGGTAAGCAAGGCCTGATTCTGCTGGATCAGATCCGGGTGCTGGACAAGACACGGCTGGTCAAGAAACTAGGTGAGGTGGAGGACGAAACACTGACGGCAACACTGGAAACCTTGCAGGAAGTGTTTGCCATGTGAGTGCTGTGCTAGCCGTCATCTCTTGGCTAGCAGGGCAGGAAAGCCGGTTTGCATGCGCAGCGCGGATGATGTTTTGTGTTTCCGCTTCCGACCCCCTTAGGTCCTGAGGCAAGTATGGCCTGCGGCTGCCCGACAGGTCCTGCCCGGTGCGAGACGCGCCTGAACACGCGATTTGCCAAGGTCAAATCGCTCAGACATTGCAGGCGATTACTTACCTTGCCCCGGTCACTGCCTGGCAAGCTGGTGTCAGGTTTCAGAATTAATGGGTGGTGATATGCACATCCGGAAACCACAGCGCGCTCCAGCGGGCTGTTTTTTCGCTACTCGCCAATAGCCTGGGCGACACCGATACCGGCATGCCAAGCGCTGCGGCCTCATGCAGGGCCGCGCAATTCACCGTGCCATACAGGCGGCTGCCATCCTGATACAACACGCCAATCAGCACGCCGCAACGGGTGCAGAACAGGAAGTCGGCCGTCTGGCTGCCGTGGCGGTATTTGCCCATGCAGGCTGCATCGCGCACGTCCAGCTGCAAGCTGCCATGTGGGTCGGACAGGTAAGACGCCCCGTGTTTGCGGCAGAAGTCGCAATCACATGCCCGGGGGGTGTAGTCGGCCAGCGGCTGGCTTAATTCAAGCTGGAGGTGGATGTTGCCGCAATGGCAGGCTCCGGTCAGTTTATACATGGTTTTCTCCATCACGCATGTGCAGGATCATCTCGCCCGTGGCAGTTCGGCAGACCTGCTTGATTACTTGCCAATCACGCTGCGCATGTATTCATTTACATCACGCAAGTCCTGTACCGTCCAGTTATGAGGTGGCAGTTTGATGCCATTGTCCCTGAGGGTTCTCGGGATCAGATCGCCATTGGGGCGCAGGATGATGGAGGAAACAATCACGCCGGGGTAATCAGTCAGGCGTTTTTTGAACGCCATCGTGGTCAGATCAGGAGTGGCAGGGCTGCTTTTGGAGGCTAATGGCCCACTGCCATTGGCCTGTGGGCCATGACAGATGGCACAGCGGCTTTGATACAGGTTTTTTCCGTTACGTATATCGGCTGCGGCGGATGCGCTCAGTAATAGCAGCATGGCTGCTACCGCCGTCAGTTGTTTGCAGGCTTGCATTGCACAGTCCTTTCCTGGTGTCCTGCCGGTTTGCATGGTGGGGGTGCGCACCCTCAGGGTTTGGCATCCGGTACGAGCAGGAAGGTTTTTCTGTGGCGGGCGTTGCGTTCTTCCACCTCGGCATTTTGCATCAGGGTAGAGGAACGCAGGATGGGCCCGACCACGGCAAACAGCCGTTCGGCATCCGGGCCCTGCAGGTAGAAAAAGCCTTCATTGCCATCCAGATGAAATTCGGTCTCGCCCAGTTCCCCCACACGGGCTCGTTGTATCGCCCGTTGCAGTTTCTTTTCCAGCTGGTGAATCTGTGTGCTGTCTGCGGGATAGAAATCAAAGCGCACGGTGATGGCCAGTGGTGGGCTGGGCTGGGTTGCTGCATGTGCCGTGCCACCAGAGAGCAGGGCTGCAGTTAGCAGGGTGAGCCAAGCATATTTTTTCACAATGGCTGTCATAAAGGTCCGCTTGAGCAACATGAACGCTCGGCTGCATCGCCGTTGACGCGAGCGATTCAGCGCGTCAAAACGCTTAATTTAACACAATGTCATTGCTGGCGTCGGTAGCGCTGGTGGCGAAGCGCAGCATGCTGGAGCGGTCGTGGTCGCTTGCCGTTTGGCAGGTAGCGAGACAAAGAGCTTGTCCAGGAGGCAAACGGCCTGATGGCCGCTGCTCCTGTCATGGTGTGGCATCTGGGTAAGAGATCACTGTTATGGACAGTGCCCAAGGGGGCAAGCCGCTCCGGTTGCACTTCTAGCGCAGCACCACCGTGCGGTTGTCGTTGAGGAACACCCGGCGCTCCAGGTGGTAGCGTACGGCGCGGGCCAGTGCCTGGCACTCCATGTCGCGGCCGGTGGCTTGCAGGTCTTCCGGGGTGTAGGCGTGGTCCACCCGGTCCACCACCTGTTCGATGATGGGGCCTTCGTCCAGATCGTCGGTAATGTAGTGGGCAGTGGCGCCAATCAGCTTCACCCCGCGCTCATGCGCCTGCAGATAGGGGCGTGCACCCTTGAAGCCGGGCAGGAAGGAGTGGTGGATGTTGATGGCGCGGCCGGACAGGCGGGCGCAGGTGGCGCTGGTGAGCACCTGCATGTAGCGCGCCAGAATCACCAGCTCGGAGCCGGTTTCCTCGATCAGCGCCAGCAGGGCGGATTCCTGCTCGGCCTTGTTGGCCGGGTCCAGCGGCAGGTGGTGGAAGGGCAGGCCGTAGGCTTCGGCAATCGGGGCCAGGTCGCGGTGGTTGGACACCACGGCGGTGACGGTCATGTCCAGATCGCCCATTTTCTGGCGGTACAGCAAGTCATTCAGACAGTGGTCCAGCTTGGACACCATGATCATCACCCGCGCCTGTTCCCGCCGGTCCTGCAATTGCCAGCGCAGGTCCTGGTAGTGGCTGCCCATGTCGCGCATGCCCTGGTTCAGCCGTGCCGGGTCGAACACCTCGGTTTGCGGGTGGAATACGCAGCGTACGAAGAAGCGCTGGCTGGCGGCATCGTCAAACACGGCCAGTTCGTCGATATAACAGCCTTGCGATTCCAGCAGGGCGGAGAAGCGGGCCACCTGACCGGAGGCACTGTGGCAGGTGAAGCTGAGGATGTAGGACGGTGTGGCGGCTTTCATGAGCGGTCTTCCCTTGTAGTACGGCAGGCGCGCTGCCTGTCGTGTGTGCGCTAACCCTAAGCCCTGGCAGACTGGCTGACTGGCCCTAAAACGTCTGCTTTACGTCCATTTCAGACATGTGACGCAGTGTCGTGTCTGGGCAAGTGCTTGTCCTTTTCAGCCAAACGGCTTGGGGCTCAGGTCTGGAGAATGGGCCTTGTCCGAATACATCCACCCCGCTGGAGCCGCAGATGGCAAACCGATACTCCCTGTGGAGCCTGATCAAGAACGGGCTCAAGCATCATGAAAGCTGGCAGCCGGCCTGGAAGAGCCCGCAGCCGAAGAAAAACTACGACGTCATCATCGTCGGCGGTGGCGGCCACGGCCTGGCCACGGCTTACTACCTGGCCAAGGAGCATGGCATCAAGAATGTGGCCGTGCTGGAGAAGGGCTATCTGGGCGGCGGCAATACCGCACGCAACACCACCATCATCCGTTCCAATTATCTGTGGGATGAAGCGGCGCACTTGTACGAACACGGCCTGAAATTGTGGGAAGGCCTGTCGCAGGACCTCAACTTCAACGTGATGTTCAGCCAGCGCGGCGTGATGAACGTGGGCCATACCCTGCAGGACATGCGCGACATCGAACGCCGCGCCAATGCCAACCTGCTCAATGGCGTGGACGCGGTGGTGATGACCCCGCAGGAAATCAAGGACATGGTGCCGCTGATCGACATCAGCAATCGCACCCGCTATCCCATCATGGGGGCCAGCTTCCAGCCGCGTGGCGGCGTGGCGCGGCACGATGCGGTGGCCTGGGGCTTTGCCCGCGGCGCGTCCGAACTGGGTGTGGACATCATCGAGCAGTGCGAAGTCACCGGCCTGATCATTGAAGGTGGCCGCATCAAGGGCGTGAATACCAGCCGTGGCGACATCATGGCCGACCGCGTGGGCTGTGTGGCTGCGGGTAATTCTTCGGTACTGGCCAAGATGGCCGGGCTGCGCCTGCCGCTGGAAAGCCACCCCTTGCAGGCTTTTGTGTCCGAATCCATGAAGCCCTGTATCGACACCGTGGTGATGTCCAATGCCGTGCACGGTTATGTCAGCCAGTCCGACAAGGGCGAGCTGGTGATCGGTGCCGGTATCGACAGCTATCTGGGCTATGGCCAGCGCGGCAGCCCGCATGTGATCGAACACACCGCCGCCGCCATCATCGAGATGTTCCCGTCCTTCTCCCGCGTGCGGATGAACCGCCAGTGGGGCGGCATTGTGGATGTGTCGCCGGATGCCTGCCCCATCATCAGCAAAACCCGCATCAAGGGCCTGTATTTCAACTGTGGCTGGGGCACCGGCGGCTTCAAGGCCACGCCGGGCTCGGGCAATGTGTTTGCCCACACCATCGCCCATGACGATCCGCACCCGCTGAACCGCGCGTTCTCGCTGGACCGTTTTGCCACCGGACATCTGATCGACGAGCACGGCGCAGCTGCCGTGGCTCACTAGGGAGAGGCTCATGTTGATCATTACCTGCCCGTACTGCCAAGAGGCGCGGGAAGAAGAAGAATTCAGCTATGCCGGCGAAGCCTATATCGCCCGCCCGGCCGTGCCGGAAGAAGCAGACGACGCCACCTGGGGCGACTACGTGTTCCACCGCAAGAACCCGCGTGGCTGGCACTGGGAGCAATGGCAGCACGTGGCGGGCTGTCGCAAGGTGTTTGCCGTAAAGCGCCACACCGTCAGCTATGAAATTGCCGGCAGCTGGACGCTGGCCGACGGCAAGGCACTGTATCTGGAGGAACAAGCATGAGCGGCTATCGCATCCATCGCCCGGGCGAGCGCATCAATCGCCAGAAGCCGCTGAGCTTCATCTTCGACAATGTGCAGTACAAGGCTTTCTCCGGTGACACCCTGGCCTCGGCCCTGCTAGCCAACGGCGTGCGCCTGATCGGCCGCAGCTTCAAGTATGGCCGTCCGCGCGGCATCGTCGGCTTTGGTGCCGAAGAGCCGAATGCGCTGATCCAGCTGGAAACCGGCGCGCATACCGTGCCCGACCTCAAGGCCACGCAAGTGGAGCTGTACCAGGGCCTGCTGGCCGGCAGCACCACCGGCTACCCCTCGCTGGACTTCGACCTCAAGGGCCTCTTGGGCAAGTTTGGCCGCTTCATGCCGCCGGGCTTCTACTACAAGACCTTCATGGAACCGGTGAAAGCCTGGCCCTTCTATGAAAAATTCATCCGCAAGGCCGCCGGTTATGGCCGCGCCCCGACCGAGGATGATCCGGAAAGCTACGACCACCTGCATCACCATATCGATGTGCTGGTAGTGGGCGGTGGTGCCGCCGGCCTGTGGGCCGCCACGCTGGCGGGCCGTGCCGGACAGAAAACCCTGCTGGTGGACGAACAGTCCGAAATGGGCGGTTGGCTGCTGACCGAACGCCGCAGCCGCATCGACGGCCTGTCCGGCATGGAGTGGGTGAACCAGCGTCTGGCCGAACTGGCCAGCCTGCCCAATGTCACCGTGCTGCCACGCACCACTGCCTTTGCCCTGCACGACCTCAACCTGGTGCAGGCGGTGGAATTGCTGCAAGACCACCTGCCACTGACCGAGCGCAATGCCGCGCTGCCGCGCCAGCGTCTGCACAAGATTCGCGCTCATCAGGTGATTCTGGCCAGCGGTGCCATCGAACGCCCGCTGGTGTTCGGCTACAACGATGTGCCCGGCGTGATGACTGCCGCCGCCGGTCACAGCTACCTCAACCGCTACGGCGTGGCCGTGGGCCGCGAAGTGCTGGTGCAAACCCAGAACGATGCCGCTTACGAAGCCGCGCTGGACCTGGCGCTGTCCGGGGTCAAGGTAACGCTGGCCGATGCCCGTCAGGGCGGTGCTGCGGCATGGCGTCAGCAGGCGCTGAGAAACGCCGGTGCCGAATTGCTGCTGGGCCACGGTATTGCCAAGGTGCTGGGCGACAAGAGCGTCAGCGGCGCACAGCTGGTGAAGCTGGATGCCCGCAACAATCAGGTGGTTGGCTCCGGCCCGCGCCTGAGCGTGGACACCGTGCTGTCCTCCGGCGGCCTCACCTCTACTGTCCACCTGTTCTGCCACAACGGTGGCCGACCGGTGTGGAATCAGCAGCAGCTGTCCTTTGTCTGCCCGGATGAAGGCCGCGAAAACATTGCCTGCGTCGGCGCCATCACCGGCCGCTGGGAGTTGTCCGATGCGCTGAGCCAGACCCACGCCGCCGTGGCCGCCCTGTTGCTGGGCCATGGTCGTGGCAGCACCGGCAAGGCCCCGGCAGTCGCCAGCGAAGAAGTGGCCGCACAGCGTGCCATCTTCCGTCTGCCGGACGGCAAGCCCGAAGGCCATGGTGCCAAGGCCTTTGTCGATTACCAGAACGATGTGGCGGCTGCCGACATCCACACGGCCATTCGCGAAAACTACCGCTCCATCGAACACGTCAAGCGCTATACCGCGCTGGGCTTCGGTACCGATCAGGGCAAGCTGTCCAATATCAACGGCTTTGCCATTGCCGCCGAAGCGCTGGGCAAACCCATTGCCGAAGTGGGCACCACCACCTACCGGCCGTCCTACACCCCGGTGACTTTTGGTGCGCTGGCAGGCCCGCACGTGGGCGAAACCTTCGATGCGCGCCGCTACACCGCCATGCAGGCCAGCCATGATGCACGCAAGGCCGAGTACGAAGTGGTGGGCCAGTGGCTGCGCCCCTGGTACTTCCCCAAGCCGGGCGAGGATCTGCATGCCGCGGTCAACCGCGAATGCCTGGCCACCCGTAACAGCGTCGGTGTGATGGATGCCTCCACCCTGGGCAAGATCGACGTCAAGGGTCCGGATGCGCGTGAATTCCTCAACCGCATCTACAGCAATGCCTGGAGCAAGCTGGACCCCGGCAAGTGCCGCTACGGCCTGATGCTGGACGAAAACGGCATGGTGATGGACGACGGTGTAACCGCCTGCCTGGCAGACGACCACTTCCACATGACCACCACCACCGGCGGCGCGGCGCGGGTGTACAGCTGGCTGGAGCGCTGGCACCAGACCGAATGGCCGGAGCTGAAAGTACGTTTCACCACCACTACCGACCACTGGGCCACCGTGGCCGTGGTGGGGCCGAACAGCCGCAAGGTGCTGCAAAAGCTGTGCAGCGACATCGACTTCGACAAGGACGCCTTCAAGTTCATGGATGGCCGCAGCGGCACCGTGGCCGGGTTGCCGGCGCGGGTGTTCCGCATCAGCTTCTCCGGTGAGCTGGCCTACGAAATCAATGTGGATGCCAACTATGGCCGCTATATGTGGGAAGAAGTGATGAAGGCGGGTGCCGAGTTCGACATCACCCCCTACGGCACCGAAACCATGCACGTGTTGCGGGCCGAGAAGGGCTTCATCATCGTCGGTCAGGATACCGACGGCTCGATGAGCCCGAACGATCTGGCCATGAGCTGGGCAGTGGGCATGAAAAAGCCGTTCAGCTTCCTCGGCAAGCGTTCGCTGCTGCGTTCGCACACCGCGGGTGAAGGCCGCAAGCAGCTGGTGGGCCTGCTGCCGCTGGACCCGAAAGTGGTGCTGGCCGAAGGCGCGCAGATTCTCAGCAATACCGATGACACGGTGCCGGCTGCCATGCAGGGCCATGTCACCTCCAGTTATCACAGTGCCTTCCTTGGCCGCTCCATTGCCATGGCCGTGCTGAAGGATGGCAGCAAGCGTGAGGGCGACACGGTGTTCGTCTGGGCGCATGGCAAGAGTGTGCCGGCGCAGGTGGTGTCGTCAGTGTTCGTGGACAAGGAAGGGGTGCGTCAACATGCCTAAGCAAGGTTTCCAACCATTCATGGAGTCGCCGCTCCAACACTTCAAGCTGGATGCCGAGGCGCAGCCGCGCCGTGCCGATGGCCGCATCTGGTGCAACGAACTGCCGCACCTGGGCTATGCCGTGCTGCGTGGTGACACCGCCGAAGCCGGCTTTGCCGAGCTGGTGCAGCAAGTCACCGGTCTTGCCCTGCCGCTGAAGGCCGGGGTGGTCAGCAAAGGCCCGCAAGGCGTGCTGATGTGGACTTCGCCGGATGAATGGCTGCTGGTGAGCCATCGCCAGCGCCTGGCCGACTGGACGGCGCAGCTGGATGCCGGCTTTGCCGCGCAACAGCTGTTTGCCCAGACGGTGGATTCCAGCGGCGGCCTCACCCTGGCCTGGCTGGGCGGGGCCGAGCACATCACCGTACTGCGTCATCTGGGGGTGTACGACTTCGAAGCCATCCCGCTGGGCCATATGGTGAGCACCGTGCTGGGCAAGGCCACCGTGCAGGTAATCCGCCTGGATAGCGACGGCGTGTTCGTGGTGTTCCGCCGCAGCTTTGCCGACTATGTGTGGCGTCTGCTGCGCCGCGCCGCCCAGCCCTACGGCTTTGCCGTGTGCCAGCTGGAAGCGCGTAGTGACCATCCGCTGTTTGCCCAGCTGGCTGCGCCCAGGCCCAGCCTGATCCTTGCCTGAAACCGCTCCGCGGCCCTGCCATTGGCAGGGCCGATTTTTGTTGTCGACCGTCTCCCCCATCCCGCTGTCGTCCGGTCCCCATCTTTGTGTTCCCGTCAGGCATCTTTGCCTGCTCAGTACGGCGGCGGTGTTTGTCCTGCTTCGACCGGCTGGTCGGTATGGGGCAAATACCTGTCGCCAGCGCTGAACAGCAGCGGTTTAGTCTCCGGCACCATGCATGCAATGGCGGACAGACTCGGCCATTTTGCTCAGGAGAGTAGCGTGAGCCTCAACTTCCATCGATGTCGATCCGGCTTTATCGGGAGCCAGCATGACTGATCGCGCCGAGCAGCAAGTGTTGTTCAAGGTGATTCTGGCCGCCTCGGTCGGCAATTTCGTCGAATGGTTCGACTTTGCCGTCTATGGTTTCCTGGCCACGGTGATTGCCCAGCATTTCTTTCCGGGCAGCAGTGCCGACATCAGCTTGCTGAAAACCTTTGCCGTATTCGCGGTGGCCTTTGCCTTCCGCCCGCTCGGTGGTGTGGTATTCGGCATGCTGGGCGACCGTATCGGCCGCAAGCGCACGCTGGCCATCACCATCTTGCTGATGGCCGGTGCCACCACGCTGATCGGCCTGTTGCCGGACTACGCCAGCATCGGTCTGGCCGCTCCCGTGCTGCTGACGCTGGCGCGTTGCGTGCAGGGTTTTTCTGCCGGTGGCGAATACGCCGGGGCCTGCGCCTATGTGATGGAACACGCGCCCAGCCATCACCGGGCGCGCTATGGCAGTTTTCTGCCGGTTTCCACTTTTTCCGCCTTTGCCTGTGCGGCGGTGCTGGTGTTTGCCCTCAACCAGTGGCTCAGCCCGCAGGCGCTGGCCGACTGGGGCTGGCGCCTGCCTTTCCTGATTGCCGCGCCGCTGGGGCTGGTGGGCTGGTATCTGCGTAACCGTCTGGCGGAAACCCCGGCCTTTCGCGCGCTGGAGCAGCGCCAGCAAACCGAGCACGCGCCGCTGCGCCAAGCCTTTGCCAGCCATGGCCGGCCCATTGCCTGGCTGTCGGCCTTCATCTCGGTGACGGCGCTGTCGTTTTATACCTTCACCACTTATCTGAGTACTTACTTGCAGCAGGTGGCGGGCATGAGCCGTGGCAATGCCCTGCTGGTGTCGGTGCTGTCCCTGCTGTTTGCTGCGCTGTTGTGCCCGCTGGCCGGGCGCTATTCCGACCGGGTAGGGCGGCGGCGCAGCATGGCCACGGTATGCGTGCTGATCGTGCTCACCATCTTTCCCTCGTTCTGGCTGGCGCAAAGCGGCCAGCTGGGGCTGGCGGTGCTGGGCGGCATGTTGCAGGCCTTGCCCGCGGTGTTGTCCGGCGTGGTGACGGCCCCCTTGCTGTCGGAAAGCTTTCCCACCCGCATCCGCTATACCGCAGGTGCCATCAGCTACAACCTGGCTTACACCATCTTTGGCGGCACTGCGCCGCTGATGGCCACCTGGCTGATTGATGTGTCCGGCAGCCATCTGGCTCCCGCTGTTTATCTGCTGCTGGTGGCCCTGTTTGCCCTGGCAGGCGGCTTGCGCCTGCCGGAAACCGTTCATGTGCGGCTGGCCGAGGTGTCCTGAGCCGCTTGTTGTTCCACCTTTTTTGTTCGGGAGTATCTGTATGACGACGCTGCATCAGGATGCGCTGGTGATTGACGGGCTGATCATTGCCAAATGGAGCCGCGAGGTATTTGACGACATGCGCCGCGGTGGCCTGTCTGCCGCCAACTGTACCGTGTCGGTGTGGGAAGGTTTCCAGGATACCGTGGGCAATATTGCGGAGATGAAAAAGCAGATTCGCGATTACAGCGACATCCTCATCCTGGTGCGCACCACGGATGACGTGCGCCGCGCCAAGGCCGAGGGTAAGACCGGCATCATCCTGGGTTTCCAGAACGCCCACGCCTTTGAAGACAACCTGGGTTATATCGAAGCCTTTGCCGACATGGGCGTGCGCGTGGTGCAGCTGTGCTACAACACGCAAAACCTGGTGGGCACCGGCTGCTACGAGCGTGACGGCGGCCTGTCCGGCTTTGGCCGCGAAGTGATCAACGAGATGAACCGCGTGGGCATCATGGTGGATCTGTCCCATGTGGGTGGCAACACCTCGCGCGAGGCCATTCTGGAATCCAAAAAACCGGTGTGCTACTCGCACTGCCTGCCGTCCGGCCTGAAAGAACACCCGCGCAACAAGAGCGATGAAGAACTGCGCTTCATTGCCGACCATGGCGGTTTCATCGGCGTCACCATGTTCCCGCCTTTCCTCAAGCGCGGCATCGAGGCCACGGTGGACGACTATGTCGAAGCCATGGACTACATCATCAACCTGGTGGGTGAGGACTGCGTGGGCTACGGCACCGACTTCACCCAGGGCTATGACAAGGGCTTCTTTGACTGGATCACCCACGACAAGGGCCGTCATCGCCGCCTCACCAACTTTGGCACCATCCTGAATCCGGAAGGCATCCGCACCATCGGCGAAACGCCGAATCTGACCGCGGCCATGGAAAAGGCGGGCTGGTCCGAGAGCAAGATCCGCAAGGTGCTGGGTGAAAACTGGCTGCGTGTATTTGCAGACGTCTGGGGTAGTTGAGCCTTGAGCGGGGTCGCAAGACCCCGCTTTTTTATTCGCTTGCCACTGTGCCCGTCATCAGCGGGCTGCCGTTTACAACAAGAACGCCGGGCTGCCTTAGGCAGACTCTGGTGCGGTGCTGTAACGGAAGCGGGCTGACAACACGGCACTTTCATGATGCCGCACCCGCTCTGTGATGTTCATCCTTGATTCAACCTGTCTATCTTTGGAGAACGCAATGCTGAAACGCCAATTTCTTGCCCTGCTGCTGGCCGGTGTGGCCCTGCCATTCTGTAGCCATGCGGCTGACAAGCCCACCATCAAGATCGGCTATGTAGAAGGCTGGTCGGACAGTGTGGCCACCACCAATGTGGCGGCCAACATCATCCGCAACAAGCTGGGTTATCCGGTGGAAATCGTGCCGGTGGCCGCCGGCATCATGTGGCAGGGTGTGGCCCGTGGCGATCTGGATGCCACGCTGTCGGCCTGGCTGCCCACCACCCACGAGGCGTATTACAGCCAGTTCAAGGACAAGGTGGTGGATGTGGCGGTGAACTACCCGGGTGCCAAGATCGGCCTGATCGTGCCTGATTATGTGGCTGCGCATTCCATTGCCGACCTCAACGCCAACAAGGCCGCCTTCCAGGGCCGTATTGTCGGTATCGACGCCGGTGCCGGCGTGATGAAGAAAACCGAAGAAGCCATCAAGAAATACCAGCTGGACTACACCCTGCTGCCCAGCTCCGGTACCGGCATGGCGGCCGAACTGGCCCGCTCCATCAACAGCAAGAAAGCCATTGCCGTCACCGGCTGGATTCCGCACTGGATGTTTGCCAAATGGAAACTGCGCTTCCTGGAAGACCCGCAGAAGGTATACGGCGATGCCGAGCATGTGGATAGCGTGATCAACCCCGGTCTCACTGCCAAGGCTCCGGAAGTGGTGGCCTTCTTCAAGAAATTCCGCTGGAAGCCGGAGGAAATCGGCAAGGTGATGCTGGATGTGGAAAACGGTGCCAAACCGGCAGCCGCGGCGGATAGCTGGGTGAAGGCCAACGCCGGCAAGGTAAACGAGTGGACGCACTGATAGCGCTTTAACCCTTGTTACAGCCCGCAGCCCTTGATGATGGCGGCGGGCTGTTTGCTTTTGCTCTGCTATTACAGCTGCTGTTGCAAATCAATGTCATCAGCGCTGGCGTGCACTGGTGGTGGAGCGCTTGATGGCAACAGAAAAGCGGCTTCCTGATCTGGTGCCGGCGGCTGGGACTGATGGGCATACTGGTGCAGCCAGTTTTCCAGCAAGGGCCAGATTTCGTTCTTGGCATTTTTTGATATCAGCAGCCGCTCGTGGCTGTAATCCTCCACAAACCCCTGCGCCTGGCTGCACAGCACATAGCGCTTGCTGGCGCTGCCAAAGCTTTCCAGCAGGCGCTGGCAACCATCCGGCGGCGAGATGAAGTCATCGCCGCCCCCGGCCAATGACAGCACTGGCAGTTGCTGTCTGCCCAGTGCAGCAAGGTAGTCAAAGCCATCCTTGCCCTGCATGTGACCACGCAGGCTCCACTGACACCATTGACGCAGCAGGTGGCTGCTTTCCGCCTCGGTAGCCAGTGGCATCCAGTGGCTGGCAATTTGCCGGCGCAAGGGCAGCAGCCAGGAAATCAGGCGAATCTTTTTCTGCATCGCCCAACTGCGCTGCCGACTGGTGGCCTGGGCGGCCAGCATCTGCAAACCGGCCAGCCGGGTGCAGGCTGGCGCTTGTCTGGCCAGCCACATGGCGGCAATCACCGCACCGGCTGAATGCCCCAGCCAGAAGGGGCGCAGCGGCCCACAGTTTTCCTCCACCACCCGCAGCACGGCAGGGACATCCTGCCTGGCCAGGGTTTCAAAATTGAAAGAGGCACGGGGCTGGTCGCTGTAGCCGTGTCCGCGCCAGTCAAACAACCAGCATTGCCAGCCGCGTGCGGCCAGGTGGCTGGCCAGCGGGGCGCAACTGCGCTGATTGGTAAATGTGCCGTGGGCCAGGATCAGGGGCGGGCTACCCCTATCGCCCATGCGGCTGAGGAACAGGCGGGTACCGTCGTCGGTAAGCGTATGCATGGTCAAAAACCTGTCGGAAAGTGGAGGTGGGGAGGCATCACTGGCCGGGCCGGTGACATGACCGTTGAATATGCCCGGATTGATAGCGCGCTTGGACTGGCCGAATTTGCTGGTGTTGGAGAAGTTCACCTGCTCACTGCGAAGCGCTGCGGCGATACAGACTGAGTGCAATGGCCAGACCGGCCAGGATGGCGGCACAACTGCGATTGATTCGCCGTAGGGCACTGCGAGTCAAAATACGCATGCTGTGATGGCCTCCGGCAGCGTAGGCGCTCATGGCGACGATATCGATCAGCGCAGTGACCAGAGCAAGCGTGGCGTACTGGCCGGCCAGACTGGCCTGTGGCTGGATGAATTGCGGCAGAAAGGCAGAGAAAAATAGCAGCCCTTTGGGGTTGGACAAGGCAATCAGCAATGAGCGGCGAAAGGCAGCCCGGCCTTGCCCATTGTTGTTATCCCTTGTTGAGGCAGTGCTGGAAAGTGTGGGTGCTGCCTGCCACAGCTGCCATGCCAGATAGAGCAGATATATGCATCCCACCCACTTGAGTAGCGTAAACAACTGTTCAGATGCCAATAGCAGGCTGCCAAGCCCACAGCCAACCGCAGTGATCAGGATAACGTCGGACAACGCGGCACCGGCAATGCCGCAGGCGGCTACACGCATGCCGCTGTTGGCACCATTGTGCAGTGCCAGCAGCATGGTTGGTCCGGGGGTGATGGTGGCTGCGGTGGCGGCAATGACGTAAAGCAAGAGCGTTGTACTGTCCATGTCGGGTCTCCTGAACAAGTGAATTTCCAGCGGTGAGGGCGTCTTGCAAACCTGGCAACCGTATCTGCCGAAGCAAGATGTTCGGCAACTGTCAGGTCTTGCCTACCAGCAGGCAAGCCATCTCAGGTCGTGTTTTCTACTCTCCTGTCATTTGGAATGGGTGGTGTGTGTGCTTGCGACCACGACGGTTGTGCTTTGCCCGTAAGCGACCGCCTGGTCGGTATGGGGCAAATACCTGTCGCAAGCGCTGAACAGCGCCAGCATGCGCTCCGGCACCATGCATGCAATGGCGGACAGACTCGCCCATCTTGCTCAGGAGAGTGGCATGCAACCTCAACTTCCCATCGACGTGGATGCCGACACCGGCGTCTGGAGTACCAACGGCCTGCCCATGCTGTATGTGCCGCGGCATTTCTTCATCAACAACCATCTGGCCATCGAGGCGGCACTGGGCCGTCGCGTGTATGCCGATTCGCTGTACGAAGCCGGTTACCGTTCCGCCCACTTCTGGTGCGGCAGCGAAGCGCAAACCCATGGCCTGAAGGGCATGGAAGTGTTTGAACACTATCTGTCCCGCCTGTCGCAGCGCGGCTGGGGCCAGTTCAGCTTCATCGAGGCCGATGAGCTTACCGGCAATGCCAGCATCCGCCTGGACAACTCCTGTTTCGTGCTGGCCCAGGGCGTGGCCGGTGCACCGCAGAGCGAACACATGGCCTGCTATCTGTTTGCCGGCTGGTTTGCCGGTGCCATGGACTGGGTGGGCGAAAACCTGGGCCATGACTACCGCACCGTCAGCCGCGAAAGCCAGTGTGCCGGCCTGGGGGCCGACTACTGCATTTTCACCGTTCATCCCTTGTAAGCCGGGAGTCGTCCCATGCGCTATCCGCACCTGTTTGCGCCCATTACCCTGAACAAGCTGACGCTGCGCAACCGCGTGGTGAGCACCGCGCATGCCGAGGTGTATGCCGAACCGGGCGGCCTGCCCGGCGACCGTTACATCCGCTATTACGAAGAAAAGGCCAAGGGCGGCCTGGGTCTGGCTATTTGTGGCGGCTCCAGCCCGGTGTCCATCGACAGCCCGCAAAGCTGGTGGAAGTCGGTGAACCTAGCCACCGACGCCATCATCGACCCACTGGCGCGGCTGGCCGAGGCCATGCACCGCCACGGCGCCAAGATCATGATCCAGGCCACCCACATGGGCCGCCGCTCCAGCTATTACGGCGAGCACTGGCCGCATCTGGTCAGCCCGTCCGGCATTCGCGAACCGGTACACCGTGGCAACGCCAAGGTGATCGAGCAGCATGAAATCCGCCGTATCATTGCCGACTTTGCCCAGGCTGCGCGCCGGGTGAAGGCTGCCGGCATGGACGGCATCGAGATTTCCGCCGCCCACCAGCATCTGATCGACCAGTTCTGGAGCCCGCGCACCAACTTCCGCACCGACGAATGGGGCGGCAGCTTTGAAAACCGCCTGCGCTTTGGCGTGGAAGTGCTCAATGCGGTACGGGCCGAAGTAGGCCCGGATTTCTGCGTCGGCCTGCGCATGTGCGGTGACGAATTCCATGAAGACGGCCTGAGCCACGACATGCTGAAGGACATTGCCGCCGCGATGTCGGAAACCGGCCTGATCGACTACCTGTCGGTGGTGGGTTCCGGGGCTGATACCCACAACACCCTGGCCAACTGCATGCCGCCGATGGCCTTGCCGCCGGAGCCGTTTGTGCATCTGGCTGCCGGCATCAAGTCGGTGTCCAAGGTGCCGGTGATGCACGCGCAAAGCATTCGCGACCCGGTACAGGCCGAACGCATTCTGGCCAGCGGCATGGTGGACATGGTGGGCATGACCCGCGCCCATATTGCCGACCCGCATCTGGTGATCAAGATCCGCGATGGCAAGGAAGACCAGATCCGCCAGTGCGTGGGCGCCAACTACTGCATCGACCGCCAGTATCACGGTCAGGACGTGTTGTGCATCCAGAATGCCGCCACCAGCCGCGAAGCCACCATGCCGCACGACATTGCCAAGGCCGACAAGCTGCGCAAGGTGGTGGTGGTAGGTGCCGGCCCGGCCGGGCTGGAAGCCGCCCGCGTGGCACGCGAGCGTGGCCATGAAGTGGTGCTGTTCGAGAAACAGCCGCAGGTAGGCGGGCAGATCGTACTCGCCGCCAAGGCCCCGCAGCGCGAACAGATGGCCGGCATCGTGCGCTGGCTGGACATGGAAACCCAGCGTCTGGGGGTGGATCGCCGTCTGGGCGTGGCCGCCGACAAGGCGATGATCCTGGCGGAAAAACCGGACATCGTGGTGCTGGCCACCGGCGGTATTCCCTATACCAGCCAGGTGCCGGACTGGGGCGTGGATGAAGGCATTGCCGTCAGCAGCTGGGACATCCTGTCCGGCAAGGTGGAACCGGGCAAGAACGTGCTGGTGTATGACGCCGTCAGCACCCAGGCCGGTTTCGGCGTGGCCGACTTCCTGTCCAGCCGTGGCAGCACGGTGGAAATCGTCACCCCGGACGTGAAAGTGGGCGACGACACCGGCGGGACCACTTTCCCCATTTTCTACCGTCGCCTGTACGCACAGGGCATCATCCCCACCCCCAATTTCTGGCTGGACAAGGTGTATGCCGAAGGCGACAAGAAAATCGCCGTGCTGCGCAATGAATACACCGAGGCGCTGGAAGAGCGGGCGGTGGATCAGGTGGTGATCGAAAACGGCATTCTGCCCAATGACAGCCTGTACTGGGAGATGAAGGAATTGTCGAAGAACCAGGGTCAGACCGATGTCCACACCCTGTTTGCTTCGCAGCCGCAGCCTTCCCTGTCGCAGCCGTTGGCGGCGGGTGAGTTTTTGCTGTTCCGCGTGGGTGACTGCATTTCCATGCACAACATCCACGGTGCCATCTACGACGCCCTGCGTCTGGTGAAGGATTTCTGACATGAGCTTCTCCCTTGCCCATGCCCTGACCGGACTGTTCTGGCTGGGTGCTCTCCTGCTGCTGGGTGGCCTGGCCAGACGTGCCAGCCTGTGGCAGCAGGGGCGCAGCGCCAGTGTGTCCTGGCTTGGCCTTCTGGCCATGCCCAAGCGCTATTTTGTCGATATCCACCACGTGGTGGCGCGCGAGCCCGCCGTGGCCCGCGCCCACGTGGCGGCAGCCGGTGGCGGCGTGGCCATCCTGCTGCTGTCGGCGCTCAACTACGGCCTGATGCTGTACCAGGGCTGGCTGGACGTGCTGCTGGTGCTGATGGCCGCGGTGATGCTGCTGGGCGCACGCATGATGCAGGCCCGTCGCCTGCAAGCCCCGCCGCGCCTGTCGCAGGGCCGCTGGCAAGTATTGCCCGCCCGCCTGCGCCTGTTTGCGCTGGGCAGCCTGCTGGCCGCCGGCCTGCTGTTTGCCGGGCCGCAGCTGGGCATGGCCGGGCAGCTGATTGCCGTGGTGGCGCTGCTGATGCTGGCCTTGGGCGGTGCCGAACTGGCGCTGGGCATTGGCCTGGGCTGGCCGATGAAACATGCGGTGGCCGGTTTGCTGCATCTGGCCTTTCACCCGCGTGCCGAACGCTTTGCCGGTAAATCCTCCGACCTCAAGCCGCTGAATCTGGCCGCGGGCGAGCTGGGTGTGGCCAAGGTGGAGGACTTCGCCTGGAACCGCCTGCTGTCCTTTGATGCCTGCGTGCAGTGCGGCAAGTGTGAAGCCGCCTGTCCGGCCTATGCCGCCGGGCAGCCGCTCAACCCGAAAAAGCTGATCCAGGACATGGTGGCGGCGCAAAGCCGTGGCACCGACCCGGCCTATGCCGGCAACCCGCATCCGGGCCGCGAGGCCGCCGTGGTGGTGAAGCCGGGCGAGGACATCGTCGGCAGTGTGCTGGCGGCGGAAACGCTGTGGTCCTGCACCACTTGCCGCGCCTGCGTGGAAAACTGCCCGATGCTGATCGAGCATGTGGACACCGTGGTCAACCTGCGTCGTCACGTCACCCTCAGCCGTGGCGAAGTGCCGGGCAAGGGCAGCGAGGCGCTGGCCAATCTGCGCAATACCGACACCGTGGGCGGTTACCCGCTGGCGGTGCGTTACCACTGGGCGATTGACCTGGACCTGCCGGTGCTGCAGCCGGGCGAACACACCGAATGGCTGCTGCTGGCCGGTGAGGGCGCTTTCGATATGCGTTACCAGCGTGCATTGCGCGCGCTGGTGAAAGTACTGAAGGCCGCCGGGGTGAAGGTGGCGGTACTGGGCGAAGCCGAGCGCGACTGCGGCGACGTGGCGCGCCGTCTGGGCGACGAAGCCGGTTTCCAGCGGCTGGCCAAGGCCAATATCGCCACGCTGGCGCAATACCGCTTTGCCCACATCGTCACGCCGGACCCGCACGTATTCCATTGCCTGGCCAATGAATACCCGGCGCTGGGCGGCCAGTTTGACGTATGGCACCACAGCAAGCTGCTGGAACACCTGCTGGCGCGCCGTGCCATTCCGCTGAAGGCCGATGCCACGCCGCTGCCGCCGCTCACCTTTCACGACCCCTGCTATCTGGGCCGTTACAACGATGGCTTCAATGCGCCGCGCAATGTGCTCAAGGGCATTGGTATCAAAGTTGTCGATATGCAGCGCTCCGGGCGCGACGCCCGCTGCTGCGGCTGGGGTGGTGGCGCGGCCTTTACCGATATTCCCGGTCAGCGTCGTATCCCCGACATGCGCATGGACGACATCCGCGAAACCGGCACCGGCCGGGTAGCGGTGGCCTGCCCCAATTGCACGGCCATGCTGGAAGGCGTGGTGGGTGAGCGGGCAGACGTGATCGAACTGGCCGAACTGGTGGCCGAACGCCTGGCCTGAGGCGAGCCGGGGCAGAAGCACAGACTTCGCTCCGTCCGCTGCTGCTTACAAGGAGAAAGTGATGGATTTTTCTACCCAGGCCATTCCGCGCATCGACCCGCGTCGCCCGTGGGTGCTGGGGCCCAGCGGCCTCAAGCGCATTGTGCTGGGCGATGACAGCGGCAGCCGCGATGCCGCCATGCTGGCCCACGGCCCGGCCCACAAGCCGCTGCGCAGCAAGGGGCCGTTCAGCCAGCGTCTGCTGGTGGTGGCACACGCCGAACGCGGCCAGCTGGACGATGCGGCGCGCGAAGCCATTGCCGCCGCGGCCATTCTGGCGGGCAAGGATGGCGAAGTACTGGCCTTGCTGTACGGCATGGAAGACGCCGCGCCGGAAGCGCTGGCCGAACTGGCCGTGGACCGCGCCCTGACCGTGGCCGACCCCGGTTATGCGCCGGAACAGAAACTGGCCTTGCTGCAACAACTGCTGCAGCAGGAAAGCCCGCATACCGTGCTGTTTGCCGACCGTGGCGAAGACGCCGACCTGGGCCGCCGCCTGGCCTGTCGCGCCCGGCTGTCGGTGGTGACCGATGTGGTGGAAATCGCCGCCGATGGCGTGCGCCGCCGCCAGCCCGGTGCCGGTTTCAGCCTGCGTGACCGCGCACAGCTACTGTTGCTGGCACGCGGCGTGGCCGAAGCCAAACTGCCCTTTGTCGGCAAGGGCGAGCGGCTGGAAACCACTGCCCTGCCAGCCGTCAGCGAGCAGGTGCAGGACCTGGGCAGTGCCGCCAGCCCGGCCTCCGAGCTGGCGCTGGAAGAGGCCGACCTGATTGTGTCCGCCGGTAATGGCGTCAGCAATGTGCCGGGCTTTCTGGCGCTGGCCGAAGCACTGGGTGCCGCCGTGGGTGCGTCCCGCGTGGCGGTGGACGATGGCCGCTTCACCCGCGACAAGCAAGTAGGTGCCACCGGCAAGACGGTGCAGGCCAGCGCCTATATCGCGCTGGGCATATCCGGTGCGGTACAGCATCTGCAAGGCATCAAGTCCTGCCGCCATGTGATTGCGGTGAACCTGGATGCCGCCGCCCCCATGATCAAGCGTGCCGACCTCAGCATCATCGATGACTGCCAGTCCTTCATCAGCGCATTCGAGGCGTTGGTACGGCGTGAGCGCAAGGAGAAGCAAGCATGAAAATAGCCGTCCTGGTTTCCCCCGCCGTCCACCCGGTCAGCGGCCGTCCCTGTGCCGGCGAGGCCGATCTGGCCGCACTGGCGCTGGCACAGCGCCTGCCCGGTGAGCTGCAAGTCTGGTATGCCGGTGCCGCCGACGATGCCGCGCTGGCCGATTATCTGGCTCGTGGTGCGGACAATATCCACAGCCTGAGCCTGAGCCCGGACAGCGATGTGCTCGCCGCGCTGGGCACGGTCTTGCAGGGTGTCGACATGGTGCTGTGTGGTGCTCGCGCCGAAGGCGGTGACGGCTCCGGTCTGCTGCCTTATCAGCTGGCCGAGCAACTGGGCGCGGCCTTGCTGCCGGATGTGCTGGACTTGTCCAAATCCGACCGGCAGTGGCAGGCGGTGCAGGCCCTGCCCAAGGGCGTGCGGCGTACGCTCAAGGCCAGCCTGCCGCTGCTGGCCAGTGTCAATCCGCGTGCGGCCACCGCGCCGGGCTGGAGTTATGCCCGGCTGCAGCAGGGCAAGATCCAGCGCAAAGCCGCCACTGGCGCGGCTTTGGCCCCGGTGGTGCTGGAGCCTGCCCGCCGCGCGCGCGCGCTGGTGGCCGCCAGCAAGGTCAGCGGTCATGCCCGCATGCAGGGTGCGATTGCCGGGGGTGATGGCAAGGCTGCCGGGGTGGTCGTAAAACAGGGTGATTCTGTCGAGAAAGCGCAAGTTGTGCTGGATTACCTCAGGCAACATCAGCTCGTCGATTTCTGACAACAACCCCGCAGCATCCGACCAGCACCCCACCCACCGGCTAGCAGGATGCCTGAGCAAAAACTTGTTTTGGAGATGAGTGAAATGCAAGAGAGCGCCATTAGCTTCCAGCCGGTACACAAACTGCGTGAGCTGGTTGCCCGCCGTCAGCCGGGGCATAGCCTGGAGGCCCCGTTCTACAATTCGCAGGAAGTGTTTGATGCCGACCTCAAATACATCTTCCAGCGGCACTGGGTTTACGTGGCCGTGGCAGCGGAAATCCCGGAGCCGGGCGACTATGTCACCGTGGAAATCGGCAAGGAACCCATTCTGATCCTGCGTGACGACGACATGCAGATCAAGGCCTTCCACAATGTCTGCCGCCACCGTGGCTCGCGCCTGTGTGCCGATGAAAAAGGCTCGGTGGGCAATCTGGTCTGTCCTTATCACCAGTGGACCTACAACCTGGCCGGCAAGCTGATTTTTGCCGACCACATGCCAGAAGGCTTCGACCTGTCGCATCACAGCCTCAAGCCGGTGCATCTGAAGAATCTGGAAGGTCTGCTGTTTGTCTGTCTGGCCGATGAGCCGCCGGCTGACATCGACCAGATGCTGGAGCAGATGGGCCCCTATATCGCCCCGCACCAGATTGAAAACACCAAGGTGGCCGCCCAGATCGACATCATCGAAGCCGGCAACTGGAAGCTGACGATGGAAAACAACCGCGAGTGCTATCACTGCACCGGCAACCATCCGGAGCTGACCATTTCGCTGTATGCCTACAGCTACGGCTTTGCGCCCAAGGCCGAGCTGGCCGCGGGCCTGGCCAACTACGAAAACATCGTCAAGGACAGCCATGAACGCTGGGAGGCCTGTGGCCTGCCGTCGGCGGAAATCGAAAAGCTGTCCGACGTGTCCGGCTTCCGCACCATGCGCATGCCGCTGGACCGCAAGGGCCAGTCGCAAACCATGGACACCGGCTCGGCCTGCAAGAAGCTGCTGGGCGACATCAAGGACGCCGACGCCGGTGGCCTGTCCTTCTGGACGCAGCCCAACTCCTGGCACCATTTCATGGCCGACCACATCGTTACCTTTACCGTGCTGCCGCTGACCCCGGACACCACCCTGGTGCGCACCAAGTGGCTGGTGCACAAGGACGCGGTGGAAGGCGTGGATTATGACGTGGCCAACCTCACCCGCGTGTGGAATGCCACCAACGGCCAGGACCGCCATCTGGTGGAAGAATCGCAAGTGGGCGTTAACAGCAGCGCCTACCGTCCCGGCCCGTATTCGCCGTATACCGAAGAGCTGGTGGAGAAATTCACCAACTGGTATATCGGCCGCCTGGGGGCAGGTCTGGAACAGGGTTGATCCAGTTTTTAGCACAGTAAAAACGTAGCAAACGGCAGGCTGCCTGGCGCGGCCTGCCACTCTTGGAAGCGCTAACAAAACCGCGTAGAGAACCCAGGGCGCGGGGGGTTTGTTATCGGGTCTTACAGCAACAGCCCGCCAACGGGCGATCAGCCAGTCTGCAAAGGAATCGCCATGAGCAGCGTCAACACCCATCCGGACACCCTTCCTCAAGCCGCCGACCTGCCCTGGTGGCAGCCGGGCGAAGACAGCACGCTGCAATGCGTGCAGGTGCGTGAGGAAACCCACGACGTCAAAACCTTTGTGTTCCGTGCCGAACCGCCGCGCCGCTTTCATTACCAGCCCGGCCAGTTCATCACGCTGGAGCTGGACATCAACGGTGAAAGCGTCAACCGCTGCTACACCCTGTCCTCCAGCCCCACCCGGCCAGACCGCGTCAGCATCACGGTCAAGCGCATTCCCGGCGGCGTGGTGTCCGGCTGGTTGCATGACACACTGCGTCCCGGCATGCAGCTGAACGTGTTGGGGCCGTCCGGTGAATTCAGCTATGTGCGCCACGCCAGCACGCCGTATCTGTTCTTGTCCGCCGGCAGCGGTATAACCCCGCTGATGTCGATGAGCCGGGCGCTGACCGACCTGGCCAGTGGCGCAGACATCGTATTTGTCCACAGCGCGCGCTCACCGCGCGACATCATTTTCCGCAAGGAGCTGACCCAGCTTGCCAGCAGCCATGCCACCTTCAGCCAGGCGATTGTCTGTGAAAACCGGCAGGGCGAGCCGGAATGGCCCGGTTTTACCGGCCGGCTGGACGCCGCGCGCCTGCTGCACATGGTGCCCGACCTGATGGCCCGCCAGGTGTTCTGCTGCGGCCCGGCCCCCTACATGGCCTCGGTACGGCAGATGCTGCAGGACTGCGGCTTTGACATGCAGCACTACCACGAAGAGAGCTTCAACTTTGCCGAGCTGAGTGCCGCGCCGCCGGACGCCGAGGTGGACGAAATATCAGCCAGCTGCGAAGGCGGCGGCTTCAATGTGCATTTTGCCAAGATGGGGGATGACCTGTCTGTGGCACCGGGCCAGACCGTGCTGGCCGCAGCCCTGGCCAAGGGCATGCGCCTGCCGGCTTCCTGCACCCGTGGCGTGTGCGGCACCTGCAAGACCAAGTTGCTGGAAGGCAAGGTGGACATGCAGCACGAAGGCGGCATCCGCCAGCGCGAGGTGGACCAGGGTTTCTTCCTGCCTTGCTGTAGCAAGCCGCTGAGCGATCTGGTGGTGGACCGCTGATTTTTCCCCGGCCTGCTTCCCCCGGCAGGCTTCTCGTGTGGCTCCCTTGATGCCTGCTTGTCGTTTCGGCAACAGGCATTTTTCTTGCTTTATATCTTTTGGATAGAGGAAATGCCTACGCTTATGCCATTGGTGCGCTGCGTCAGGAAAATACACTGCATTAACAGAATTGACTGATTGTTTATTGCTGTTTTTTTACGACAGCTATGGATGGCGCTCAGGCTGTCGCAAGGGGCGGCTAAAGGTCTGATTTTACTGGGGGGGATGAAGAATTGTCATTTTTCGACCGGATGTCGTTTCAAGACAGCTTGGCGTCGGAATGTAGTTATTTTCAATACCACTAACTCCCTATCGTGATCCTTGATTTACATTAAATATTCTTCGAAAGCGTTGGCGGTGAAACGGGTGGTTGTTGTTGCAGCGCAGCGTGCTGTCTGCCACGTCCGGACCGGTGGGCAACGGCCATGGGGAATAGATGACCGCAGTCTGCCAGCGATGCCTGGCACGCATGTTTAGATGTCCCGGAACAAAGCACGTCGTATCCGGGTAGACCACAGTCCCGGCCCGGCAGCATGGCTGCCAGACCGGACACGATGGAAGACAGCCAGCCGCACAAGATTTCAGCACTGCCGGACAGCGCAGTGAATGAAGCAGGCGACAGGATTGGTCCAGCGTGCGATCGCTACGAAGGAGAAGAGACAATGCAGTCGGCCAAGATAGTGGTGAAGAACCTCTACAAGGTTTTTGGAGGCAAGTCCTCGGATGTCATGCGCATGCTGAAGTCCGGCGCGCATAAAGATGAAATCTTCAAGCAGACCGGCAGTGTGGTCGGCGTGAACGATGTGTCGTTTTCAGTGCAGGAGGGTGAAATCTTCGTACTGATGGGCCTGTCCGGTTCCGGCAAATCCACGCTGATCCGCCTGATCAATCGCCTGATGGATCCCACCGACGGTCAGATCATCCTGGACGGGCAGGACATCACCAAGCTCAATCACAAGCAGCTGGTGGATTTGCGCCGCCGCGACATGAGCATGGTGTTTCAGAGCTTTGCCCTGATGCCGCACCGTTCGGTGCTGGACAACGCCGCCTTTGGCCTGGAAATTGCTGGCGTGGATCGCAAAAGCCGCGAAGCCCGCGGCATGGAAGTGCTGGAACAGGTGGGGCTGGCACCGTTTGCCCACAAATACCCGCACGAGCTGTCCGGCGGCATGCAGCAGCGTGTCGGCCTGGTGCGGGCGCTGGCGGTCAATCCCTCGCTGATGCTGATGGACGAAGCCTTCTCGGCGCTGGACCCGCTCAAGCGTTCGGAAATGCAGGACATCCTGCTCAAGCTGCAGCGCGAGCAGCGTCGCACCATCTTCTTTGTGTCGCACGATCTGGAAGAGGCGCTGCGCATCGGCACCCGCATTGCCATCATGGAAGGCGGCCGCCTGGTACAGGTGGGCACGCCGCAGGAAATCATCGAAAACCCGGCGGACGATTACGTGCGCAACTTCTTCAAGAGCGTGGATACCTCGCGTTATCTGCAAGCCAAGGACCTGATCGAAGTGGCCAACCCGCCGCATTCGGGCCGCCCCGGCCTGCATGTGCCGCCGTCCTGCAGCCTGCCGGATGTATTGCAGCAGTTGCTGGGCCAGACCGAACCCTTGCAGGTACGCGACGATCAGGGCCAGTGCCTGGGCCTGATCACGCCCAGCAGCGTGCTGAGCAAGATCTCACAGCACCGCCTGCAGAGCACCGCCACCAACTGAACCGGACAAAGGCAGACCGTGCCGTCCCCGGGCCGCAGTGCCGGGATGGTGCGTGAGCCGCAGCGAAGGAGTACGCCGTCATGGCTGATATCAGCACGCAAGACATGTTGCCGATTGGCGACTGGGTCAATCAGGTCATTCATTTCATGCTGGACCACAACGCCGGGGCCTTTGACGCCATCGGCAACACCATCGACTGGTTTGCCACCATGGTGGAATTCCTGTTGCTGGGCATTCCGCCGCTGGTGATGGGCGCGATTTTTGCTTGTGTAGGCTTCTGGCGGCTGGGCTGGAAATTTGCCCTGTTTGTCTGTGCCGCGCTGGGCTTGATCTGGGCTACCGGCTTTTGGGGCCAGACCATCGCCACCCTGGCGCTGACGCTGTCCGCCACCTGCGTCAGCCTGATGTTGGGGGTGCCGGTGGGCATCTGGTGTGCGCGCAACAAGCTGGTGGGCATGCTGGTGCGCCCGGTGCTGGACTTCATGCAAACCATGCCGGCCTTTGTTTACCTGATTCCGGCTGCCATGTTCTTTGGCCTGGGCCGGGTGCCGGGGATTCTGGCCACCGTGGTGTTTGCCGTACCGCCGGCCGTGCGCCTGACCAGCCTGGGCATCCGCATGGTGAACAAGGAACAGGTAGAAGCTGGCAATGCCTTTGGCTGTACCTCCTGGCAGCTGTTGTTCAAGGTGCAGCTGCCCATCGCGCTGCCGTCCATCATGGCCGGGGTCAACCAGACCATCATGATGGCGCTGTCGATGGTGATCATCGCCTCCATGGTGGGGGCGGGTGGTCTGGGCAACGATGTACTGGCCAGTATCCAGCGCCTGGATGTAGGCCTGGGTTTTGAAAGCGGGCTGGCGGTGGTGCTGCTGGCCATCATTCTGGACCGTATCACCGAGAGTTTTGGCCACACGCCCACCACGCGTGCGGCAGAGCAGGGCAGCTAGACCCTGCCGGTATCAGCAGGCCGGATGGCAACCATCATCCGGCCGATGCAAGACAACACAAAAACCATCCATCACACATCACCTACCGAGGTCACCATGGGTCCGCAACAAATCGCATCGTTGTCGCATATTGGTTTCCTGCTGCTGGACAAGTTTTCCATGATCGCGTTTTCCAACGCCGTGGAACCGCTGCGCATGGCCAATTACCTGTCGCGCAAAAAACTCTACCGCTGGAGCCTGCTGTCGGCCGATGGCCAACCGGTGGCCGCCAGTAACGGGCTGGAACTGTCGCCCATCACCTCCCCCGAAGCCCCGCAGCAATACGACATGCTGATTGTCTGTGGCGGCTGGCAGGTGCGTGACGCGGTGGACGACAAGGTGTTGTCCATCATCCGCCGCTTTGCCGCCCAGGGCGTGCCGCTGGGTGCCATCTGTACCGGTACCTTCGCGCTGGCCAAGGCCGGCGTGCTCAATGGCTACCGCTGTGCCATCCACTGGGAAAACCTGCTGTCCATCAGCGAGGAATTCCCCAAGACCAAGTTCACCTCCGACCTGTTCGTGCTGGACCGCGACCGCTTCACCTGTAGTGGCGGCACTGCGCCGCTGGACTTCATGTGTCACCTGATCCGCCACAAGGGCGGCAAGAGCCTGGCGGCGGATGTGTCCGAGCAGTTCATCGTCGACCGCCTGCGCGACAATGGCGACCGGCAGCACATCCCGCTGCTGGCGCGTATCGGCACCGGCCACGAAACGCTGGTGGACGCCGCGCTGTCGATGGAAAGCAATATCGAAAACCCGCGCTCGCTGGAAAACCTGGCCGACGAACTGGGCGTGTCCTTGCGCCATCTGGAGCGGCTGTTCAAGCGTTATCTCAACACCACCCCGGCGCAGTACTACCTGGACCTGCGTCTGCGCCGCGCGCGCGAATTGCTGCTGCAAACCAATATGAGCGTGATGGAAGTCACCGTGGCCTGTGGTTTCCTGTCCTCATCGCACTTTTCCAAATCCTACCGCGGCCTGTTCGGCTATCCGCCCAGCCGTGAGCGCCAGCAGTATCTGGTTGATTCTGCCGTCATCGCCTGAGCCTGGTGGCTGCCGGGCGGCAAAACCGGCAGCCGGCCATGTCGGCCAGTACTGTTACTCCTTGCAGTGCTGGCTTTTTTTCTACGGCGTTTTCTCGCAAATCGCGGTCGTGCTGGCGCAAGTCCTGTTACGGCTTCATGGCACTCTTGCCATGTGTCAGATCCTGGTTATCCACACATTCATGGCCGTTCTGCCTGCGGCACGGCGCGGCAATCCTGTCGATGGCTTCATCAAAATATTTATACGGGAGTGGTGTAATGAAAATTCGCAAGCTGATGCTGGGCACGATATTGCTGGCTGCCTGTGGCAGTGCGCTGGCCAATGACCCGGCGCAATGCCGCAATGTCCGTTTCGCCGATGTAGGCTGGACTGACATCGCCGCCACCACCGGCATGGCCAGCGTGGTACTGGAAGGGCTGGGCTACAAGCCGACCACCACCATCGCCTCGGTGCCCATCACCTTTTCCGGCATCAAGAGCAAGCAGATCGACGTGTTCCTGGGCTACTGGAACCCGTCCATGACCCCGGTGATCGAGCCCTTCGTCAAGGCAGGCCAGATCAAGGTGCTGGATACCCCCAACCTGGTGGGTGCCAAGTACACGTTGGCAGTGCCGGACTATGTGGCCGCCGGTGGCCTGAAGGATTTCAAGGACATTGCCAAATTCAAGGACAAGCTGGATGGCAAGATCTACGGCATCGAACCGGGTAATGACGGCAATTTGCTGATTGACGGCATGATCAAGAAAAACCAGTTCAACCTGGCCGGTTTCAAGATGGTGGAGTCCAGTGAAGCCGGCATGCTGGCCGAGGTGGAGCGCTCCATCCGCCAGAAAAAGTGGGTGGTGTTCCTGGGCTGGGAGCCGCATCCGATGAACGTGAAATACAAGATGGCCTACCTGACCGGTGGCGACGATGTATTCGGCCCCAATCTGGGCGAGGCCAAGGTATTCACCGCCATCAGCCCGGATTATGAAACCCGCTGTCCCAACGTGGGCAAGCTGCTGCATAACCTGCACTTCACCACCACGGTGGAAAACCGCGTGATGGGCCCCATCATGGACAAGGTAAAGCCGGAAACCGCCGCGCGTGACTACCTGAAAAAGAACCCGGACATCCTGAAAACCTGGCTGGCCGGTGTCACCACGCTGGATGGCAAGCCGGGCCTGGCTGCAGTGAACAAGGCACTGGGCCACTGATTTAATCGGTAGCTCATCTTTAAAGGCCCCGGCCACGGTCGGGGCTTTCGCTTTGGGGGCTGGAGTGCAGCTCACCTTGGTGTGATGGCATGGATGCACGGCGGCGGAACGCCCCGGTAAGGCTGGGGCTTCCGCCCTACGCGCCGACCCCGTAGGGTGGATGCCCCGAAGGGGCGATCCACCGCGCAACGTTCCCGAATAAACCTATTTCTCCCGTCAAATAACTACCGCACCGACGCGCCCACCGGCCCCATCAAGCATGCCGACGGGTGGCCGGGGTGAGGTTTTAAGCGCCTGCAATGTCTGAGCGATTTGACGTTAGCAAATCGCGAGTTCAGGCGCGCCTCGCACCGGGCGGGGCCTGTCGGGCAGCCGCAGGCCATACGATGCGGCTAGCTTTTCCCGTAGTGGGGATCTTTGGCCAAGCAAAGATCCCTTTCCCGTCCGCCGCGCGGAAGCGGCATCCAAACCATCATCCGCGTTAGCGGATACAACCCTGTATTTACTACGTAGCTGCAATCGGACTGCCGTATTGAACCGCTGCGTTTAACTTCGCGGGTCTCGCCCCGCCGTCGAGGTACTTTACTTTTGCTTCGCCAAAAGAAAGTACCCAAAGAAAAGGCGACCCGCAGCGCGTCGAATTCCCGCCCCAGCCGCACCACCCAAGGCGCGGCTGAACTC